>CADBOW010000091.1 GCA_902796375.1 uncultured Lachnospiraceae bacterium
CGGATCGAAGCCACCACGATACATACGCACCTGGATGGTGTGAATGGCCGGATCGTAAGCGAAGGGCGGTTTTATGCCGCCGCCTGCGTAATCATACCTCGTAAAGTTGGTAATATTGACCACGGAATTGCTGGTATTCGCAGCAGACCTTCCATCCTCATAGTACTTAGAAACGTAGTAAACGCCCTGATATCCGAAGCCTACCGGCTGTTTCTGGGCATTATATACGGTGGCAACCAGATAATACTGCTGGTTCCATCCAAGCGTAAGCCCCGACGGCGACTCCTTTGTGGTCCTGTCTTTATCATAGAAATTGACCGTGACAGGATAACTGTTCATGGGCGCAGCCTCAACGTCACTTGTTCCCGGAATCACCGGCAGCATGGTAACCGTCATGAATACCGCCATAAACATTGCTGCAAGGCGCTTCCAAACCCTCGTGTTTCTTAACCCTCTCTTCTTTTCAGCCATAAGTTCCTCCCCTTTGCTGATCGTAATTTGAGTACTGATTGATCGGTGTCATCTATACATTTCAAGTCCGTTCATGTTCTGAGATTAATGATGGAAATGAACCGAGCGAACATAGACGATTTGTAACGTGCGTATGAACAAACTGTAAAAAAAACGCACTAAGCCCACTACCACAGAGTAATGCTTTATACAAATATAGCAAAAATATACAAAATCATCAATAATTTTTGGACAGTTCACATAATTTTCAACAATTCTCACGAATTTGAACAAAAAACCGAAAAATCTAAACCGGTTTCCGATTCTCCGACTCCTACCATATCATTGAAACCGACCTGTCTACAACCGCAATATCTATGAAAACGGTTCTCTATTCTTTACGAAAAAAAAGGAGTCTCACGACTCCTTTTTTTGTGCAAACTGTCACCGATAGCTTTCTTATGTTTCTCGCGGTTTCTATACCGAAGCCAGTGCCTGTTCCAGATCTCCGATGATATCATCCACATGCTCGATCCCCACGGACAGACGGATCAGATCCGCTCCCACGCCGCAGGCCGTCAGCTCCTCATCCGTCAGCTGGCGATGTGTCGATGACGCCGGATGCAGCACGCAGGTATGGGCATCCGCCACATGGGTTGCGATGATCGCGATCTTCAGATGCTTCATGAATTCCTCCGCCGCAGCGCGTCCGCCCTTCACGCCAAAGGAGATCACGCCGCAGGTTCCGTTCGGCATATACTTCTTCGCACGCTCATAGTATTTATTTCCGGGAAGACCCGGGTAGTTCACCCATGCCACCTTCTCATGCTTCTCCAGATATTCGGCAACCGCCTGTGCATTCCTGCAGTGACGTTCCATCCGAACCGCCAGAGACTCAAGTCCCAGATTCAGATAGAAGGCATGCTGGGGTGACTGGATGGAGCCAAGATCGCGCATCAGCTGTGCGGTACATTTTGTGATAAATGCCCCTTCCCTGCCGAACTTCTCTGCATAGGTGATCCCGTGATAGGACTCGTCCGGTGTGGTAAGGCCCGGGAATTTCTCCGCATGGGACATCCAGTCAAATCTTCCTGCGTCCACTATGGCTCCGCCCACTGCCACATCATGTCCGTCCATGTACTTTGTGGTGGAATGGGTAACGATATCAGCCCCCCACTCGATGGGCCGGCAGTTGACGGGTGTTGCAAAGGTATTATCAATGATAAATGGAACTCCATGTGCATGAGCCGCCTTCACAAACCGCTCTATGTCAAATACCGTAAGTGCCGGATTTGCAATGGTCTCTCCGAACACCGCCTTCGTATTCGGCTGAAATGCAGCCTCCAGCTCCTCATCGGAGCAATCCGGATCCACGAAGGTGAATTCAATCCCCATCTTCCGCATGGTAACGTTGAACAGATTGAAGGTTCCGCCGTAAATCGCAGAGGATGCGATCACATGGTCTCCTGCATTTGCCAGATTGAATACGGCGAAGAAGTTCGCCGCCTGTCCGGAGGATGTCAGCATGGCTGCAGTTCCGCCTTCCATTTCCGCAATCTTGGCAGCCACCAGATCATTTGTGGGATTCTGCAGCCGCGTATAGAAATAACCGGTTGCTTCAAGATCAAACAGTTTTCCCATATCCTCGCTGGTGTCATACTTGAAGGTAGTACTCTGAATGATGGGGATCATGCGAGACTCTCCGTTCTTCGGCGTATATCCTCCCTGGATGCATTTTGTTTCCGTTTTCATTTTCCTTTCCTCCTGGATTCATCAATATCTATGCAAATGCACTGAAGCTGTGCAATGCTGTCCTTTTCCTTTTTTCCTTTTCCTATTTCTTCTTCCCCGGAGCTTCTCCTCTCCCGGAATCGGTTTGTTTCTTCTTCGGCTTCTTCCGAAATGCGACCCTCTCCAGCTTCTCCCACAGGATCGTCATGGGAATGCATGTGAGCAGTGCAAGCAGACAGCTAAGGGATGACTTTGCTATGATTTCAAAGGTCAGCGGAATGTCCGCCAGTTCCAGATACCATAGCGATCCGGGCTTGCAGTATACCCCCAGCAGGTCGGAATAGACCAATGCGATCAGACAATGCATCAGCAGGACCGTCAGCGTATGCTTTCCGTACCATTCCAGCACCAGTGCCGGCCACCGGAATTTTCCGACACATCGGGCCAGGGTATAAAGAGCCGGGAATATGATCACCACCTGAAGGATCACCGTGAAAACATCCAGCGCTCCCCGGTTCCCGAATTTACTGACATAATAGGATTCATTTCCGTTAAAGAGAAACAGGCCGAAATGTGCCGCCAGACAGGCGATGCTGATGGGGATCGCACGGGATAGGCGCAGCCGGTCCAACCGTTCCAGAACATTCCACTCCCGCAGCTTTACGCCGATCATCATAAACATCAGATATGTGGGCAGCACCGTAAGCCCCCAGGGAGCCGGCTTCAGGAATACATACATGGGCACCTGGATCCCCAGGAGTACCACCTGCAATGCAATCCAAGCCTTTGTGCCCCTGCCCATCACCAGATGCCTCAGGGGGTGGAAGAAAAGCTCCGTCCAGACCATGGTCCAGATAAACCATACCGGAGACAGATTAAAAAAAAGCGTACCGCCGTCACCCCAGGCAGCTGCCGAACGTGCAGCGATCCTTGTGGTGATCTCCGGCCGAAGAAATGTAACCAGGCTGTCATGGATCACATCGCTGATGGAGTACTTATGAAATATCATACAATAGATCCCGCCCAGAAACAGCAGCAGGAGTTCCATCAGGACCACCGGCAGCAGCAGACCTTTGACACGTCTTCGATAGCTTTCCTTTATTCCCGATTCCTGTCTGCCGGTAAAGCCGGATAACAGAAAAAAGATACCGATATAGGCCCATCCCAGAGACCGTATCATCTTGTCCGGAATCCCGTCCATCGAGCGATAGACGATATGATAGATCGCGATCAGGATGATTCCGAACCCCTTAATATAGTCCAGCGTCGGTATCCTCTTTCGATTCGTCACAAACTCTCCCATGTCCTGCTTCCTTCCAAATCGATCGTAGTCATATTTCACGAACGATCGACCGTTCCGATCCTATCGTTCAGCGCAGAATTCGAACAATGCCCAAGGGGTATTATATCAGTTCAGCGAAAATAACACAACGGTCATCAGGGGCAGAACGGAAATTGTAAGGACTGTGGTCAGTTTCTGTTATTTCTTCGTCTTTTCGGCCGTATCCGGCCCATAATAATCAAATCCCAACATGGTGATATCATCAAACTGGATCGCATCTCCTACGAAGGCATCGATATCCTTCTTCAGATTCGGAAGCAGCTCCTGCAATGAATCCTCTCCGTGGGAGTTCAGGGACGCAAGCATCCTCTCTTCTCCAAACAGTTCGTCATTGATATTGGTTGCCTCCGGTACGCCATCCGTATATACGAAAATCCGGTCTCCTGGATACAGTTCAAATTCGTGTTCCTTAAAGGGAATCCCTTCCATTACGGCAACGGCCGGTGAGTGCTTGTAGACCACCGCCTCATATGCTCCGTTGGCCCTGCGGATCACAGGATGTTCATGACCTGCATTGACAGCCACGCCCTTTCCCGTAGTAAGATCGATGATGGCAAGCCAGACCGTAACGAAGAACCCGCTTTCATTTCCTTCACACAGCTGTTCATTTACAGCTGACAGAATCTTACCCGGCGACTTTCCGAAGTTTGCCTGATTCTGGATCCTGGTTTTGGAATTCACCATAAAGAGTGCTGCAGGGACGCTCTTTCCGGACACATCGGCGATCACCAGACAGATATGATCATCATCGATCAGGAAGAAATCATAGAAATCTCCTCCCACCTCCTTCGCCGGGTTCATGGTTGCATACAGATCAAATTCCCTGCGGTTCGGGAAGGCCGGGAATGTGGAGGGCAGCATATCCGCCTGGATCTTCGTAGCCACACTGAGCTCGGCAGCGATCTTCTCCTTCTCCGCCGTAATATCCTGAATCTCTTCCACGTACTGATCTATGGAAATGATCATATCCGAGATATCGGAGGAGAGGGCTCCCAGTTCATTTCTGATGTTGATCTCTTCCAGATCCTTCAGTACCCTCTCGCTTTCCTTCTTCTCCCGATAATACCATACATTTTTCTGGATCCGTTCAATGGGGCGTACCGCATAAACGTAGATCAGTATGAAAAGTGCAATTGCAAGCAGGGCCTGAAGAATGATGAACATGTACATACCGCTAAGCACCTGATGCTCCACTTCACTTATCATGCCGGAAATATTATAGGCAACACCCACCATAACATGATATCCATCCAGAATATCCTGTATGTATCCGAAGGAATCAATGTAATCACCGGATTGCGTCAGCAGCCGTTCTCCCTTGGCCGCCGTCATCATGCTTTCTTTCTGCTGCGGCGTGCTGTCCGCCTCAACACCGATCACATAGGCGTCCTCATAATTGCTGCCACGCTTCTGCTCCGACGATGCCCCGCTGAGGATAAAGGTTCCGTGGGTATAATCGGAATTCATGATCAGGATGCTGAGATAACTGGGTTCATAGATCTCCTTCAGACTGTTCATAAGACTCAGCATCTGGTTATAGACCACCTCTGCATACAGCTTCTGATCCTCTGCAGGCATACCCTCCAGATCCTCCGGCCGTACATAATCGATCACCTTTCCCGGATACTTCTCACTGAATTTTCTCGCTTTCTCGATGGTGACATCCGTAAGAGTATATTCCACATCCAGGGTGTCAGAATGTTCAAACCAGTAGGTCAGCAGCCACTCGTAAGCCGGATATCCTTTGATGGTTACTACAATATCCTCCGTAAGGGAATCCGCCAGGTCGGACCTCGCGTCCCGAACCCGCTTATCGACTCCCTGTTTCAGAACAAAATAAGAAAGAATCGCAGTCAGGATCGCAGCAAGCAGGGAAAAGATCAAAACCTGTCCTGCCAGACTGAATCTGGTTCTGTCCAACCGTCTGAACTTTTTTTTCTCTTCCTTCTTCATCCTGCTTCTTAATCCCTTCCCGCCACCGGAGCGGCAAACCGGACTCCCGGCTGTGATACCGCATCACGTCGTCCGTGGCTTACTGATTCCGGCTATATTTGTCGCAGCACGTACGCTTCGTGTGCAATGTACTACTCTGTATAGTATACACTTTTTTTACAGATCTTTCCATCCATACTCCGAAGCAGTCACTGTCAGGGAATCGTTGGCACGATTCTCATCACATAAAATTTCCTCGGCGCTTTTGTCTGGCCACAGATGCCTTTTCAGCGCCTCGTCGAATGGTCAGTTCGTAGTCATGCCTGATATAGCCATCCACGCCTGTCTGGTCGCTGCAAGGGGGGCCTCTGCCTTCTTCAGGTCGTCCTCACTGCATTCGGCGAAAAGCCGGTCCACATCATAATACTCCGGATGATCCTTCCTCCAGCCGGTCACAAAGTCATTGAGGACCTCCCCCGCCAGACGCGTATCATCCTTGTCCATGGCATCTCTGTAGAAGACGAAGAATCCCGTCCTGAATGCCTCACTCAGTTCTGCAATGCGACCTGTCACGGATTCCGGAACCGATTCCATACTGTCCAGGATCGGATTGACCGTCATCTTCCATGTATTGGTCACTTCCTCAATATATCTTATATCTCCTGCTGTGAGATCGTACATATCTATTCCTCCTCATCCTCTGACTTAATGCCTTTTTTTCCTTCTTCCCTTTCCTTCATTTCGATCAGGTCCTCAAACTCATAGTCCCCATCATCTTTTGTACGGACAAAGAGATTTCGGTCCATGGTAAGCGCCTTCCGGTCCGTGGTGGTCAGGTAATCGTACTCCGATGTTTCATTTGAGATGATCGTATTATATCCCAGAAGAGCCGCCATCATGGTCAGATAATCCTGAAACCCGCTTCCTGTCGGCGGATCCGCTTCCATAAGATACCGATAGGTCTTTGGAAACTTCGTCTGGATCAGTTTCTTCTTCTTCTCAATATCCACCCAGGAAATGATCCTTGCATTCTCATTCAATATCATGGTCATCATTACCGCACCTTCGCTCTGACCGTATTTCCAGCTGTCTTTTTTTGCCGCTTCATCACTCTTCACGGAAGAATCCCTGGCTGCAGCTGTATAGCAGCCTTTCCCGATCCGCCCGATACCGTAATACATGCGCTTTCCTCCGATCCCGGCCAGCTGTGCTGTGGGTTCAAGCGCATTCTTTTCCTTGGAGATCTCTCTCCCGTTCTGGTCATATTTCGTGAAGGGATTTGTGGTATGATACAGCCGGCGTCCATGGGGCGAAGACTTCATGGCAGCAGTGGAATCACCGGTGATCCGCGGCTGATTTGAAGACCAGCCCAGTGCATTGAAGAACTTCGTACACATGGTCTTACTCTGGTTATCGTCCACCCTCTGCTTCTTTACTTCATCCAAAACATCGTTCATGTCGGAATCCAGCTTCTCCATCTCTTCCGGAGTAAGCGTCACATTTTCGTTTAATACCTGGTACATCATATTATGATGTGCGCGGAGGGCAGCCGTTACATTGTCTTCACTTGCCTCCTGCTGCATGGACGCCAGGGTGGTCTTCGTGGAATTGATATAATCCTCTCTCTGTCGGTCCAGTTCGGCATTTACCTTTATGGACACCTGGGAAATGATAGCCTTCCGGATCTTTCCGGAGGAGCTGAAGGGTGATCTGCTCTTCAGATAGTTGTCACAGCTTTCCTTAAGCTTCAGCAGCAGCCCCATGCCTTCTCTTGCATCTGCGCTGTCCATGACACGGTTGAACAGCTCCAGATCCGTGGCAACCGCATTGTACTCGTCGGAATTTCCACCTCTGTCATTGTTCTTCAGAAAGACTTCCAGTTCCTTCATGGAATAACCGGCATAGTATTCCGGAGACTTCTCGCTGCCCTTCTTCGGAGCTCTCTTCTTCAGGTCCTTCACCTTTTCGGTCGTGTTCTTATGCCATGCGGCCTCGATCTTAAGCTTCTTCTGCTTATGCGCCTCCATGATGGCATTTCTCTTCTCATCTTCGGCCTTCTCCAGATGTTCTCTTTCTGCGTTCAGGAATCTGGTATTCATATCCCGGTAAGCCAGCTCGGTATCATTCTCCGTCTGACGCTTCGAGATACTTTCGTATTCCTTCAGTTTCTGTTCTTTCTGAATATAAGTTTCTTCAGGGCCCATAGGTTTACCTCCTGTCATTTGTACAACTATATGAAACGGTTTTCGGTTCAGGGACCGTAACCGTCAGCATCATTCGTACCGGAACACCCGGAGCTTCTTCTCCCTGCCCCCTGGCAGCATGGCCTTTACCGCCTCCCGGCCCACACCGTCACAGAGCAGGAACCGGATCTTCGCCTTCGGTGCATATTCCGAGGTGAGCAGCTTACGAAGAACATAAAATGCGTACAGCAGAGCCTTCCCGTCCTTTGTCCGGATATAGGGAACATGGATCAGATCATCCGTCTCCTCCAGCAGGATCACTCCAACCACCTTTCCCCGGTCCATGCATACAAGACTGGCATCCGAGAATCTGTCTTCGTCCAGATACCCGTCCGGCACCTGCAGAACCCGGTCATACTCCGATCCCAGCACAAATCCTTCCACCTTCTGAAGAGGCGCCTGATCCAGAGTGCCAATATCACAGCTCTTCGGCGGAGCCTCCATCTCCTTAAGATCCTCCAAGATTCCCTCGAAACAGGAGTATTTGCTTTCAGTCTCCGTGAAGCCGCTTTCCGTAAGCAGCTTCTCATCCGTTTCCTCATCGGTTCCGAGGAAGAGAACCGAAACCTCCATATCCTCCGGCAGGTCCGTAATAATGCCCAGAAGCGCCCGGGCCGCGCCCTCCGCCCCCGGAAGCACCCGGATCCCCTTAACCCGGATATGATCCATATGGATCTCGGCTGTCAGGATCCCCAGGGGCTGTCCGGACTCCCCGTCGCTTGCCCCCACGCAGGTGTAACGCCCGTTCATGATCCCGAAGATGTCCTCATTCCTGAGGAATTCCATGTATTTACCGATGGTTTCCTCCATCAGCACTTCTGTCAGCACTTCCCTCTGACCGGCTGCGGTTTTTCCTTTGCTGTTCCCCATGTTGATCTCCTTGTTCTTCCTTCTGTCCTGCCGTCTATATGCCCAATGCTTCGAACATGCCCTCACGATCCATGTCGCCGGCCAGAACTCTGAGGAGCAGATCTGCGTACTGATCACAGACTGCTACGGCATTTCCCATACAGATATCCACCTGATCCTTCAAAGCTTCCCCCGTCAGTTCCATGGGCATCGGCGTTACCAGCTTGTAAAGCAGGATACTGCCGCCACGGGTCACACCGAAGGTGCCGCAGGGCAGATAACAGTTCAGTCCGGCCATGGCCGCATAGAGTTCCCCGATATGATCTCCGGAGATATCATCCGCCACGGTAATGGATGATACAAAATGGGCCACCGCATCCTCTTCACTTCCGGGAGGCGCGAAGAAAAATTCTCCCGTGGCTCCGTCCTCGTTGTCAAAGCCCATCTCATCAAAGATCACCCTGAGGACTTCCGTATCCTTATTCTCACCCGCTTCCAAAAGCAGCGCAGGGATCAGGTCCCCCTGGAGTTCTTCCTCCACCTGCAGCATAACACCATGGCGTGCCTGTAATATTTTCTCTTTTTCCATTTATGTCAACCTCCATTCAAAGGACTTTCCATGTGGCCCTAACGTCCCGATATCTTTCTTGCCAGCATATAGGCATCCGGCTTTCCCTTCTTCTCATCGTAGGGAAGTCCGAAGGATTTGACCAGCTGAATATACGCCTCTCTTTCATCTGCGGAAAGGTTTGATCCCGGTTCAAACAGCTTGCACCGGATAAAGTCGGCATATTTTTTTCCGATCTGATCCGCCGCACTGGCAACATCACTGAAGCCTGCCGCAGCCAGAAGCCTCCTTCGAAGCTGTTCCTTAAAGGCTTTCTCGTCATGAATCTCCCGGTTCTCCGCCTTCATCTTCTTCAATGCATTTTCATACAGCGTATCAAACTGCAGATACTGATCGATCATATCGGTCTTGTTGTCTCCCAGCTGGGATACGTTCATGATGGAGGATCCGATGCCTGCAGCTATGGAAACCAGACCCAGGCCCGGAACGAAGAGGCCCGCCGGAGCCAGGGCACTGATCACCGTATCAATGGCTGTATATTTTGTTTTATGCTTGCTCATCTTATCGGAAAGCCGGAGCATATTCTTCTCATACCGAAGCTCTTTCTCCTTCTTCCTCTTCTCCTCCTCGGATTTCTCCGGTTCGTTGATCAGTTCGTTTTTACGTTTAAAATAAGCGGCCGCCTTCTTTGAGTTGCGGACATCCAGTAGTGCGGAAATGGTCTTCCCGGTGCCGATCATTACTGAGGTTGCCCCAAGAACAACCCCTGCCAGCTTAAGGTTCTTGGAGACCTCATAGGCCTTCTCCACATCCACCTTGCCTGCGATCTGTCCGGCGTAGTGCTGGCCGGTCTGAATGGTATTAAAGACATCCTTTCCGGTGGATGCCACGTTCTTTACGATCTCAGCCACGGAGAGTCCGATATCTCCGGCATGCATATTCCCGGCATGCTTTGTCAGATCGTACAGGGCCGCTCCCACGGAAACCAGCTTGGAGATCGCATTGATCCCCGCAGTGGAATAGACGCCGGCATAGAGATTTGATTTTGCAAGCTGCGTGCCGCTGAGCCCCCAGCTGACATGGCCGCCCCTGCCGATCACCTTCGCCCCCAGATTCCTGACGGCCCCTGCGCCCTTTACAGCATAATCCGCACCCATTCCTGCATTCTCTCCTACCGCACCTACACCGGTCCCGTAAAGGGATCCGTAGAAGTTGGTATCCAGAATATTGGAATTCGGCTTATAGGCGGTATCGGTCTTCTTCTCCTGGCCGAAGGCGTCATCTGCATCGATCAGTCTCTTACGGGCCGCTTCCATCTCTCCTGCTTTCTTGTTCAGCATTTCCTTTAGAGACGCCTTTTTCTTCTTATCCTTTTCCATAGCCGTCTTTACCATCAGTTCCCTGTATTCCACACCCACAGTATAGAATCCGATGACGGCATCCTGACGGACACTCTCCAGTGCCTCAGCACCTTTATCATCCGCACCTTTTTCTTCCTTTTTTTCCGAAAGCTCCTTCTGATCGTTGATCAGCGGTCCTTCCAGATTCTCTTTCCGTTCCTTCCATTCCGCGCTTTTCTGCTCAAGCTCGGCCGCATTTTCCAGTTCATCCTTAAATGCCCTGTTGATCTGCATGGCCTCGGTCAGTTTGTTCATGTAGACATAGGTACCGGTGAGATGCGGAATGATCTTCAGCTTTGATGTAAGCATCTGCTTCTTGAAATTGTCAACATTCGGAAGATAGGAGTTCTGTGACTGAAAGGCATCGATCACCTCCGGACTCTTCCTCTTTCCGGTTTCGATCAGGTAGTAAATGAAGAGACGCTCCCGTTTCGTCTTACTGAAAAGCTCACTGATGATCTCCCCGTGATGGTTGCGCACGCCAAACATGCTTCCGACTATGCCGGAGTTGTTATAGTTCCGGACAAACCATCGGTCTATCCTGTCCAGCATAAGGAGCTGACTCCTGGACAGATTCTGATCCATTTTTTCGGCGGAAAGCTTCTTCTCCTTCTCCTTTTCGCCATACTGATCCGCCTGCCCCGTGATCATATCCTGAAGAGAATCCTGCATCCTTTCCTTCAGATTCCCCTTCTTTTCAAAATGATCAAGGACTCTGTCTCTCAGCTTATACTCATGCCAGATATCGATCACAGCCTTGATCTCAGGATTGTATTCCTTCCCCTGCTGCTTATGACCCTCCTCGTAGGCCTTGATGTCCTCTTCAAAGGGACGGAAGAGCGCCAGCTTATCCTTGATCTTCTCCCTCTCTCTTCCTTCCTGAAAGGCAAAATGCTTCGCCCATTTCTTATAATTATCCGCAAGCAGCGCAAGACGTTTTGTATGCTTCTTGGTGCTTCGGTAGGATTCCGCATACGCTGCCTTATCCTTCTTGAGAGGTTCTTCATCCTCTCCCCGTTTCTCCAGGTTCAGGTCTCTGGCCATGGCCAGATAGAAGGCATTCGAAAGCTCCTGCAGCTTCACTGCGGATCCCTTCCTGGACTTGCCCTTTCCCGTCATCCGGGAACCTCTGTGGAGATCATAGTAACCGTTTGCGGTCTCCGCAAGACGCATCACCGCTATAAGCGCTTCTCCGGAATCGATCTTTTCCTCCCTGGAAGCCGCATCATACAGCGTCTTCACGCGTTCGACCGCTCTCCGCAGTTGAACAAAGGAAGCATCATCCTTCTTCCCGGTCTTCAGCGCAGCATCATAGCCCTCCTCTTCCAGAGCGCGGTCAAGCTTTGTGACCGCTGTTCCGAAGACCAGAAATTGGGAACGAATATCCCCTTCCTGCGCAAGAACATCGACTTCCACCTCCGGAGCCTGCCGAACCGCCGACTGCTCCTGCTGAAGCATTCGGGCATCGGCCTGCTGATTGAGATTCTGCATTTCCTGATCTTCGCTCTGCTGATTCATCTGCACAGGCTGTTCCAGCTGCTGCGGCTGCTGATGTAATTCTTCACCCGGTAAATCACCCATGGTGTTATTCACCTCCTTTATTCATACCCTGTCCATGAATCGGTTCCTTCTTCAGCTGATCCAGTGGGATCACACGATGTGTGGTCTGGATCCGCTCTGCGGTTTCGGGATCATGTGTTACCATGACCACCGTGGTTCCCTGCCGATGAATGATCTCCATCAGACGGAAGATCTCCTCCGAAGCTGCCGGATCCAGATTCCCGGTGGGCTCGTCAGCCAGTAAAATGGGCGGATAGTTGATCAGCGCCCGGGCCAGACACACCTTCTGTGTTTCACCCCCCGAAAGCTCCCTTGGAAATCTCCGATAGAGATTCTCTATCTTCAGCAGCTTCAGGACGCTGGTGATCCTCTGATCGATCTGGGATTTCTTTAACCCCGTTACGGAAAGCACAAGCTCCAGATTTCCGTAGACCGAATAATCATCAAAAAGCTTTGCATCCTGATAGACCACGCCAAGTCTCCTGCGGAAGATCGGGACCTTCCGTTCCCCCACCTTCCGGAGCTCCGTTCCGTCCACCTGAATACTTCCCGTATATCCGTCCAGTTCCTTCGTCAGGAGATGGATCAGTGTTGATTTTCCGCTTCCACTCTTCCCGGTGATCAGTACAAATTCACCGCGTTCTATATGGATGCTGAAATCCTCAAAAACCGGAAGCTCCTCATTCGGATAGATCATCCCCATTTTACTGATATCGATCACGCCAATCCTACCTCCGCAGCATACGGTTCAAAGTCGGCCTTGGTGAATACCTTTCCGACCTTGACAAATTCGTATTTCACAGCGTTCAGGTAATGCTTCATATGCACTTGCCCTCCCGCCTCCGGATCCGCCGCCGCAAGAAACGCCGCATTCAGGATACAGTTCTTGATATTACCACCCACAAATTCGAACTTCTCCGCCAGAAAACGGATGTCCACATCATCTGCCAGCGGGGTATCCTTCGGGATCGTTGTTCTCCAGAGCATCTCACGGGTATCCGGATCCGGGAACTGGAACTCAACGATATATTTCATCCGCCGGAAGAATGCCGGATCGATATTGTGCTTGTAGTTCGTGGCCAGGACGGAGACTCCGTCATAGGCCTCCACCTCCTGCAGAAGCAGCGCCGTTTTATTATTGTTCGAGGACTGGTTCGAGCCCCCGTCATCGGAACGCTTTGCGAAAAGGGTATCACACTCATCAAAGAACAGGACCACATTACATTTCTTTGCTTCCCGGAAGATCATGGAAATGGATTTCTCCGTCTCGCCCACATATTTGTCGATGACCTTCGACAGATCCACCCGGTACAACTCCAGATTCAGCTCATGTGCGATCACCTGCGCGCACATGGACTTACCGGTTCCGGGAGCACCGTAAAGCAGAATGGAAAGACCGCGCCCGTAAGGATATTTCTTTGTGTAATGCCAGTTCTCATAAACCTGCTTCCGGAAGTTCATCTGATCGATGGCATGCTCCAGCGTCTCTCTCTGGGAGGCATTCATGACGATATCCTCAAAACCGAAATTCGCCTTGACCTTCGTGGCCTTCTGGGAAAGCTCCGAACTCATCTGATTATTGCATCCCTTGAAAAGCATGGCTCTGGAGATCTCCTTCTCCTGGGCCATGACCGAAAGGGATCTGGCATTCTTCAGCGCATCATGGATCTTCCCCGGGGTGAAGAGGAATTTCGTGGACATTTCCAGAAGATCGATCCCCTCCTCCAGCTTATAGTCCTTTCCGTAGTAATTCCAGCACTCCTGCCGCTCTCCGGTATTGGGCGTCGGCAGCTCCAGCTCCGTGAATTCATTCTTGGTGATCTGACGGAAATCAATATACTCCTTACTCATGGAGAATACGAGAATGTTCTGCTCGTTCAGTTTCGAGAAGGCCAGATCCATATAACCGAAGAACCGCTCCTTCTCCTCCTCACGGAAGGTAAGCTCCGTCAGGCAGCAGCAGGAATTAGTCAGGATACACTCCCGGGTCACCGCCCACAGGGCCTTCTCCACATACTGGAAATCATAGCCGAAGAGTTTCTTGCAGTTAATTGCCACGGCCTGAAGTCCGTTGTCTCTGCAGAAATGCTTCACGAAGAACCGTCTTCCGCTGCCTTCATCTCCGTAGTAATAAAAGATCCTGACACCCTCGTCATAGGAAATGTTCATCTCATCGAGGATCCCCTGATTTGCCAGGATGGGATCCAGCTCCTCATCACTGGTCAGCATATAGATGAAACGGGAATAGTCCTCATCCAGCTTGTCCGGATTCCGTCCGAACAGGCAGTCGATCACTCTTTTATCCGGTGAGACCACGGTGGAGAAGGGCATGCTTTTCATAACGCTCAGGGGCAGTACCGGAAGCAGCTGCTCCAGGCAGGTGGACATATCTCCGTAAGCACCGGTGATGGAATAGGTCTTACCGTAGAATACCTTGGCTGCCGATTCGATGGTGGGTGAGGAAAGACCTGCATTTTCATTTATGATCTGGAATACGCCGGCATAATCCGTCTGTGTGGAGGACAGGATCCCGCAGGCAAAACAGAATACCGTAAAGGGTTCAAATTTCAGTTTCCGGGTCAGGGTATAGAAGGGAAGCGGTATCCCGGCTTCCACCGTGGCCGCTGCACGTTCCTCTATAAACTCCAGCTTCTCCGTAAGCGTCATTCCCGTGTCATCCGCGGAGTGGACGGCAGCCGTCTTCTTCGGCTCATCTCTGTTCACAGAGAAAGCTCCCAGAAGAGACATCAGTTCCTCATCTACCGATTCTTCCTCCTCCTCGGCTTCTGCCTCATCCTCCGTCTCCTCGGAGCTGTCTCCGGCATCGGCCTCATCGGCGTCGATCCCGTTATAAAACCGGTCGATCTGACTCCGGCAGGTATCTCCGGCGATCTCGATATCCGGATACAGTATACTCTTATAACCGCCCTGATCATTTGCATAGGTTGCCTTCATCACATCGATATACTGATCCAGCGCCGTATTTACACAGTGAAAGACATACTGCATATACTCGTCATAATCCTGGAACGGTTTGTCCTGTAGTTTTTTATCGTATTTCTGCATTCCACGAACTCTCCTGTCGGATTCAGTGAACTGCCCCCACCTGTACTTCGTACGGAAGTCGGGGCTTCCTGCTTCATATCATCATGTATCGGTCTCCCGGATTCTGAAGATCGTTCCCTTCTCAAATACAGAGGGCGCCGTATTGATGGAGGTTTCATCCTTCTTTTCAAACACTCCCCTGTATTCATTCAGGGGCTGCTGACGCTCTCTGTTCTCATAGATCATCCAGTCCGGTTCTTCCGCATAGTAGGCATCCTGACCTGCCGCCCGTTCATTCCTTCTCATATCTCTGAAAAGCCTGTCATCAATGTCCATTCTGAACTCCTTCGCTCACTTGGCCGGACGCCAGTACCTGCTTATCATATTCTTCCTTCGTCACTTCCCTGAACTGAAGGTACTGATTGTAGCAATAACCGATCTTACCGTCTGCATAGATCTTCGTCCATTGATCTTCCTTCTCGATCACTACCCCTGTCGTTTGAGGCTTCAGCTGCGTGACGGCTTTCGATCGCTTTGCTGCGGCTTCACGCATGATCAGCAGATATTTCTGATTCGTCGTTTCCACGATATAATACTTCCCGTCCGTCTGCGGAACGATGTCTGTGATATTCTCCGAGGCGGCTTCCGTCGCCTTCTCCGTAACTGCCTCCGTCGCCTTCGCCGTGACCGCCTCCGTCGCCTTCTCCGTAACTGCCTCCGTCGCCTTCGCCGTGACTGCCTCCGTTACCTTCTCCGTGACGGCTTCCGTCACCTTCTCCGTAGCAGCTTCCGTCACCTTCTCCGTGACGGCTTCCGTCGCCTTCTCCGTAACCGTATCCGTCCACTTCTCCAGGATCCGGTCCGGATCACCATCCGGATCCTCCTCCGGATCCGCTTCGGAACCCGCTTCCGGATCCGTATTCGTATCAGTCTCCTTACCGAACAGTATCTGGGCCATGTTTTTCTCTGCCAGGACCGAATCATTCTCCTTCAGCATAAAGATCGACATAACCGCTACGATCAGATAAAAGATGGAAACCGATACTATGATAGTCCTGATCTTTTTTCTGCTCATATCCTTCCTCCGGCCGGAATCTGAATATAGATTCCCATTCCGTTTCCTACGGTACTCTTTGCATAGATCGTTCCGCCATAATACTCTACAATGGCCCTGGCCTGTGCCAGACCCAGGCCGTTTCCGCTGATCCGGTTGGATCCCTGATAATTCAGCTCGAAGATATACTTCGTTTCCTCATTCGGAAGTCCCTCTCCCGTATCCTTCAGGACAATGAAAATGTCATCACCGATGGTGGAAATGGTGATCACCAGTGCTCCCGGCCGATTCATATACTTGATGGAGTTATCAATGATATTCCGGAAGAGGGTCATCAGTCTTCCCGGATCTGCAGATACCAGCAATGTATCCGTGGCAGAGGATATGGTCACATGAAGATTCGACTTCTTTGCATCTGATTGAAGGGAATCCTTCGCCTGGTTGGCGATCTCTATGATATTCACCGTCTCCCGTTCTTCCTTACCCGGCGTAAGCGGCGGAAGAAGCGCTCCCACATCTCTGGATCTCTGCTCCTTCTCCTGCTCCTTCTCCCTGATGATCTCCTGTTCCCTCTTCAGCTTCTCCTCCAGTTCCCTGATCCTGGAATGCAGAGTGGAGATTTCTTTTTTCGAAGACTCATTCTGGGAGCGAAACGAATCCATCTGTGAGCGGATCTGATCGATCAGACTCTCCCTCTTCTTCAGTCTGCCGGAAATATCACTGATCTCCTTATCCTTCTCCGCCATTTCCATCCCCACCTCCTGATGGTATGCCTTAAAGGAGATCACCTTGTCCATCTGATCCGAATAGCACACATAACAGAAGGAGAACAGGCAGAGGCTGTGCAGTGTAAAAAAGATGATTATGAACACAGGTTTCAGGAAAAACAGACTGTATATCGTTGCGATAAAGAAAACACAAGCGAAGATCAAAAAAAACTTCTGTAATTTGGACATTTCGATCCGAATCCTCCTTTATGATTTCACCTGATATCCAGGATATTGTCGAATCCTGTGACCTTAAAAACATCCAAAACCTGGGGCTGGGAATTGATGATGACCATCTTGCCGCCCTTTGACTCTGCCGTCTTGTTTCCAAGCACCAGCGCACGAAGCCCTGCACTTGACATATAGGTCACCCCCTCCAGATTGATGATCAGACTGTTGGTCTTGGTAAAGGACCGGAGCACCATGGTCTGAAATTCTTCACAGGAGACCGCATCGATCTTTCCCTCTACATTCAGCTGTAACATTCCTTCTGACTTGATTTCTTCGTAATGCATGGTTGTCGAATTCCTTTCTATTTCAACACTACCGTACCGTCCAGAGAAAGACCGCTGTCAAGCTCGGCAGCATGCTCCTCCGGAAGTCTGGTGTTAATGTCCAGATAGGTCCTGGAGTCTGTCACAGGGGTTTCATCCATCTGAACGATATTGATCCTGGTCCGGATCGGCTTAAACTGATTCAGCATATATACGATCCTGTGACGCAGTTCCTCCGTCAGCTTCCCGGGAACCATGACGGTCACATCGTAGATCCCCCGGGGCTTAAAGCCTTCCGGAACCTCTATCTTCTCTTCCCGGATCCAGGAGCGGAGCAGATTATGCTCCACCACTACGGCACGTCGTCCCAGGATGATCTCCAGGACCCGCTCGATGGCGCGCTTCGTCCCCTTCAGCCGGTTCAGGTTATAGGCTTCCCGCACAAACGCCCGCATCATATCCTCATCCAGAGATCCTCCCTCCAGATCGATCCCCAGCCAGGAGCCGTAAACGATCAGAAGCTCCTTCGGACACTCATCCGGATTCAGAAGCTGCGGAAGCCGGTCGATATCCTGTTCAAAGTCATTGTAAATACTTGAAAAAATGGAAATGTACCGATGGAAGAAGCTGTTTCTGTCTCTGTATACCTCCGGATAGGTGGCCATAAAATTATCTCCCACCGAATCCACGGTGAGATCGGAGATCACCAGTTCTCCTTCTCCGGCCGCCATGATCGCAATATAGAGATACTGCCCTTTCAGCTCATAAAGCAGAATATCCGATCTTCCATAATACCGAACGGCTCCCAGCTTCTGAAGAACATACTTCTTCGAATCAACCGGGATATCCGGTTTGGTCAGAAGCACATCCAGATCAACGGCAACGCCGCCGATCTCACGAACCTTATGATTCACCGCCAGTAAATAGATGCTGTAGGCCCGGTCCTCCGAACACTTCACGTTAAAGAACAGACGTCCCCACTCCGCATCCGGCCTGGATCCGTCGATCCCCCGCAGGAAGACCCCATGACTGTCCGCTGTCTGTATCAGTTCCAGCCTTGCCTGATCGTCATAGGTAAATCCTGTTACACATCCGGCCTTTATTCGATTTTTTCTGATTGTATATTTAGCCATATCACTTAACCGCTATAGAAGTTATGATGGTTTCCAGCATGATCTGTCCCGGATACAGGAGACAGTTCTCAGAGGGATAGATATTTCCGTCCCGGAGCATGGCATTCTTCAGATTCTCCGGCTGCATGAACAGATCATATACATAGTCCACACAGTCCAGATTCTCGATCCCTGCAAATACCTCTTCAAAGGTCAGCGGGTCTCCGAAATTCTTATCCCCGTCGATATAATTCAGCAGCTGCTTTACCCGATCTTCAATCTGCTGTCTGCTGTCCGAAAACTGACGTTTCACATAGACCGTCAGCTTGACGGACACTCCCACATAAACGGGAGAAAGGATCTGAAACCGGGTGGTGATCAGTCTACGCTCGTACAGCGTATGCCGGATGGTATCTATGTACTGTTTGCTGAGCCGGGGGAACTCGTCGTCCGTTCCCGGCAGAACCGCAATGTGGACCAGATTATCCAACTCGTCCATCACTGCCCGGATCTTCCGGATGCACAGTCCCGGAGCAGACGCGGCCGCTCTTTCATAATCCTCGGCGGTGATACAGGTATAGGGTGTATATACATCCTCCCGAAATCTCTCCTGAACCTCCTTCAGCGTCTCCCGGAAAACGCCGCCGGTTCCCGGTCCCGGATTGTAGAATACCGGTTCATCACTGAGCTCCGGTGCAAGAAAATAATTTCCCGCACGTACATTTCCCTTCGGTCCTTCCGTCACCGCCAGAGAACCGATATACAGCTCCGCTCCGATATAATCCCCCGGATCCTCGATCACGATCCTGCCGTCATTCTCCATCAGATGGTAGGTGAGTGCGTCATCCTCCTTCTTTCCGGGACGGACAAAATCGAAATACTCTTCTCCCTCGTCATCCACCCTCTTTGCGATCAGCAGAAAACTGTCCGGAACGATATGGGAGAAAGGAAGCTCGATCTCCTGGTCATCATATCCGACCACGCGGCCCACATGATACTGCCGCATCACCTCTTCGCTGTAGATCACGATCCGGACTGCATCCTTCACCCTGGAGGGTTCGTAACCGAAGCTCTTTCTGTCAAAGGTCAGCGTGAATTCTCCATTTCCCTTTTTTTCATATAGGCAGTATCTGCCCCTCTGCCCGGTATAATGGGAAAGCTCGTATCTTCGATAGGAATTCCCCCGGACCTCTCTTCCGAAGCACAGGATGTATCCCTCATCCTTCATGGGACTCTGAACCCGGATCCTGTCCGTTCTCTGATAGGTAAGAGTCAGTGCCCTGGTATCCTTCTGCCATACCTCGAACAGAAAAGCATCCACTTCCATAATACAGGGCCTGATATCATAATTTGCGGTGAGCAATGTAGCCCTGATGCAGTATCCGCTGAGATCATCCAGCGTATACTCCGCATATTCCATATCCTGCGGAAACTTCAGCTTGATCTCACCGCTTTCCAGAAGCGCTCCTGTGAAATCCTTGACCTTGATCTCCTGGAAACCTTTTTTTGTATAACACTCCCACTGAAAGGATGCGAATATATTTTCCGACCTGTCGATCAGCGGATTTCGCTGAAATGCGGAATTGATCTGAATGAAGAATGAGGTCTCGCTTCCGGGTGCCGGCAGGGAATCACAGATAAAATAAATCTCATCTCCAACCTTCGGATCATTTCCGAACACCTTTGCCGGCAGAACCATTTCCCTGTCCAGCAGATGACCATGATCGTGAAATGCCCCGTCATAATAGGAACGGATCCCCACCAGATGACAGTCCCCCACATCCTGGGCCCGTCTTGTTTCAAAGACCATATTCCCGATGGAAAAGCGCTGATTGTTATTGAGATGTGTTTTACCCTTCAGACCATCCGCCGTCAGCAGAAGCCTGGCGCATTTTCCTTTTCTGGCTTCAAAGCCCACCATCTTCAGAAGCGCTCTTTTCGCATCATCGCTGATCATGGTGATCCGCGACCCCTGAAGTGCTTCAAACAGGATCAGGTTTTCCAGGATCGTGATACCCGGATCCGACGGATTATGGTTGGTCCATTCATCCGTGATAAGCGGGATGGCTGATATCGCATCCGCCATCCTCTCTTCAAATGTTCTTCCTTTTGTTTCATCCAGTCTAAGCAATCAGAAAACCTCTCAATCGTATTCGATATATACTTTATGCTCTCCCGACCTGACGGCCATGAAGGGAGACTCCTTCATATCTTCGATATCCATCGTATGCTCTCCGTCCTTGTCCACGTAGTGCACACTGATCACGGCCTTTTTCATCACAGCCAGATTCTTCATCGTTCCCAGCTTCATCATGATCTGAGCCTTCTTGGGGATCACGCCGATGGGCCAGCCGTTGCTCCCCGATCCGGATACAGGATCAAAGTATTCCTCCAGCAGGGTGACAATGGCGTTCTGGGTTTCAAAGCTCTCCTCTTCATTCCGGACCATGGCCCATACGGAAACCGAAATCGACACGAAGATCGGCTCCACCACAAATACATGGTCCGGTGATATGGTCACCGGAGAATGCTCCAGCAGGTATTCCTTCAACGGTCCTGCGATCCGATGGAAGGAGAAGGAGCCTTCCATATAGTCCTTCATCAGTAGAACAAAGGAAATGTACTGGGGCTTCTTTCTTCCGTCTACCGTCTCTCCGGTCACACAGACCGCAGCTTCAATACTGTCGGAGAAGCCGAGGATCGTATATATATAATCCTTGTCCGATACCAGCCGTCCCCGGCTGGAAAGCAGATTCGCACCCCGACGGAAGGCCTCCGGTACCGTTTCAAGATCCGAGCCTCCATAGGCACGGACGGGATTATGAACACGATCGATGTACAGCTCGGTTCCCACGGTCTCGCTGATCGCTCCGACCTCAACATTTCCGGCTGCCCCGTCGCTGGTCCGTACCCTGACCTTGAAAGCTACGTCATCCGTAACTCTCGGCATCATGGCCTTCACGCCATCGGAGAAGATCAGTTCTCCGTTCAGACGATCGATCATATAGCATCGTGGTTCCTTCGTGGTATCAAATCCCGAAGTCTCACTCCATTTCACATAAACTGCAGACAGACCTCCCAGCACGTCCGTTTCGATCCGGATATTCTCAGGGTGTTCGATCAGCATCCGATCGATCTCCCCCTTCCGGATACTTCTTTTTTCATTCACCCACACCTCGGCATCCAGCACGTTCCTGTGTCCCAGGGGGAAATGCTGATTCGGAGTCGTATCGTCCAGATAGAAATCCACTTCCTTATCCGTGACCGTATTTGTAACATAGATCACATTAGTCAGCACCTTGCGGATACGGGGCAGGAACAGCCTGCTCTCTTTTTCCTCCTGCACCTTGTTTCTGCGGATCCGGATCCAGTATCTTCCCCTTCCCTCCAGCTCCGTACGGTGCATATCCGACGGCGGCATGAAGATCACCGCGCCGGATCTGGAGAAATCCTTCGTATTATCCACGATCTTCAATGGTTTGAAGCCCTCCGGCGCGCTGTACTCAAACCGGCATTTCAGTTCATTCATATTGAGCTGATCCTCCAGCTCAAAATACAGACTCACCGGACCGCCCTCGATCCGATTGTTAAAGCCCAGATAGAGCGCATCATCATTGTAAGCGCCTCCGGAAATGGCCATAAACCTCTGCCCCGTCCGGATCTGATCCGTGATCTCCTGTTTCCCGGTTCCCGTGATCCGGTAGAGCCGGTCCGGATCCACGAAATGACCTTCATAGGTAAACTCCGCCCGAAAATGCTCCACCACAGGATAGTGATGGACTCCGGGGCGCAGATAACAGTTATCCGACTGCAGCAGCCGAAGACGTATGGCTCTTCCGTAATATGCTCCCACCTGGATCCTGGCCCAGTCCCCGGGGCAGACAAAGCTGAGTGTGATGCTTCCGGTTCCGGCGCCGGAGAAAAGTCCGGACACATCCGTATCCGTAGGGAGCTTCTTCCATCCAAGCCCGTTGAAGTATTCCATGCTGACTTCATCGCAGTAGGCTTCCGACGGTATATCGGAGAGAAGCATTTTCGGCTTCTTCTTTATGATCTTCAGTTCCGCCTCTTCCTCCTGTCTTGACAGGAACAGGCTTCTGTCCCGGTGCCCCACCTGGAAATGTACCGTGACCCTGGAACCTCCCTTTGAGAAATACAGATCCTGTCCGATATAGCACTCATTGTAAAGGGACAGCGTATCGGAAAAAGGTGCAAATGCCTCCACATCCAGATCTGTCGTTCCATCGGTAACGAAATCCGCCTGTCTTTCCTTGCCGGAGGATGAAAGACCGATGCCTGACAGCTCCTCTGCAGACCTGACGATCCCGGTTGCCTCCAGTGTTACAACCGCATAGCTCCGTCCGCCTACGATCAGGTGCTTGCATTTCTCATGCTTCTTCACCTCTACGGTGATCCCATCCTTCAGGACCTCCACAAAGTCAAATCTCCGGAAGCCGGATTCTGCATAGTACCGAAGCACATACTCCTCATTCCGGATCTTCTCCATGATATCCGAGCTTCCCTCCAGCCGAAGGTAGATGGGTTCATCCTCGATGTCAAACAGGGACTCATGGTAGAGGACAAGCGCACTTCTGGATATATTCCCGACCTCGGAAAACAGCACAAAAGGACGCAGCTTTCCCATATTTCCGGAATACCGCGGTTCCTTCCCCGTAGAGACTTCCTCGCCGGCCTCTTCGGTCCCCGGCTCTTCCTCTCCCGTCCGGTCCACTTCTCCCTCCAGCAGGGAAACCGGTGCAAAATCCCCAAGCAGGGGAACAAAGCTGCCCTCTTCCCGATCCGTCATAAAGGCATCCGTGATCCGGGAATTGGTAACATACACATCCCGGTCGGTCTCAAAGATCACCTGACCGCTGTCCGTATGCTCAGATGCAGCCACCAGTCTGGTTCCCTTTCGGATCTGCGTTCCGGGGATCGTATCCTCAACCAGGGAAAACTGAACGATACTTCCCGCAGGCTTCGCTGCCTGTAAGGAGAGATCCAGCATGTTTACAAACTCCACGTGGAACCGATCCATCATGAGATTCTCCAGATCGATATTCTCCTTCATTGACAGGGCAAAGATCCTTGCGATGGCTGCGCCGATATCCGCATGCTCCGGATCATAATTCCACTCCGGAACATATCCCCGCGCGAGTTCACGTATTCTGTTTTCTATATCCTGCACTCCGCGGCGATCTAAGTCCAATCCTCGTCATCCTCCATCATCGTTTCATCATCATAATACCTTTTCTCCAAAGGCTCGATCTCTGTTTCTTCCTCTGCAGTTCCGCCCCGGTCAAGGTAGAACGGAAATACCAGATTGTCTCTGGTATTTGTGGAGGTTACCAGATAGTTGATATGTATGATCACGGCTCCCCGCTCCTCCCGGAATTCCGTCTCCACACTGATGTCCGCGATCCTCGGTTCCTGCTGCAGAAGTGTCTGAGTGATATCCCGCCGGAGGATCGACATCATGGTTGTATTCGTATCCATAAATGCGTAATTCATGATGTCACTCCCGAACTCCGGCCGTACGATCCGTTCCGTAACCTGAGTCATCAGAATGAGGTAGATGGCCTCCTTTACGGATCTGTTCCCCGATACGGTCATGATATGTCCGGTTGCAGGATCCACCTGCAGCGGAAACTTTGCTCCTGTTCCTAAAAACTTATTATCCATGGCATATCCTCTATCCCAGCTTGATGGGCGTTCCGGAAACCTCCACCAGTCCGCCGCTGGATACCTTCATACTGCCTCCGGCCTCCAGTGTCACATTTGAGCCCTTGAAATTCGCTCTGCTCTGGCTCTCGATCCCTATGGAATCATCCGCCTGTACCGTTACCTTCTTTGCCTTCAGCGTAACGGCACCCGTTTCACCGTTCATGATCAGCGAAACATTGTCCCCCACCTTTACGGTCAGCTTCTTCGCCGCCTTCAGTTCGATAGATCCCTTTTCGGGATCGGAGTTGATCCTGACCTGATTCCCGCCCTCCTTGTCGGAAAGCTCGATCATTTTTTTATCATTGTTCAAAACCAGCCGGTGAGAGGCAAGGGCTGTCTGGATCGTGATCACATCCTGGGAGCCCGGTTGATCTCCGCCGCCCTCCTGACCGTCATCCCCTGAATTATCCTCGAAAATGATGGAGCTTCCGTTTCTGGTAACGATCTTCTTATATTTATTCTTCTCGTCCCTGGAACCCGTCAGGATCTTATCGTTTGTTTTCGGAATGCATCCGATCACATAAGCCCGCTCTATATTTCCTTCCTCAAAGGCAACCAGGACCAGATCACCCACCTCGGGAATAAAATAATGTCCCCACATACCGCCGGAGGAGGGCATCGCCACTCTGGCCCAGAGGAGTCTGGTACTGTCCGCCTCATCTTCTCCGCCTTCCCCCTGCTCCCGGGAAAGCAGGATCACACTGACGCGTCCCGACATATTCTCATCGTAGTTCTTTACCACCTTGCCCAGCATGATCCCCATGATCCGGGAATCCCCGGTATCGGTCTTCTCCATTTTCTTCCTGGAGACGTCTTCTATGATGTCAAAGATAGCCATACTTCTTCCTCTTTCCGATCCGGTTCACGATCACGGAGCTCCTGTGAGCCGGAGTTCTTTCAATGTCCGATCTTGTTGGCGCAGCCCTCAAATGTGGTCCGGTATCTCCCGTCCATGAAGGTATGCCTTACGTTCGTCAGATAAAACTCATTGTTCACCGGAGTTCCGAAATCCTCCAGTGTGATAAATCTTCCCGGTACGATCTCCGGTATTCCGAGGATCTCTCCGTTCACGCTGCCCAGCCGGTAGCCCATGGTCTCCAGCAGGTAGGATGCTCTGTATCCGGCCTCCTCCTTGCTGTCCGTGGTGGGATCGATATAGACCATCGACTGCTTGTCCAGCAGCGGTTTCGCCTTGTTCCCCAGGGAGATCTTGTTTTTGTTCTGCTTTCTGTCCCCGATATACTTGCCCTGAGCCATATCGATATTCCGGACCACAACCTCCTTCACCAGGCCGGTCATGTCATATCCCACATCAATATTCATAATACCGAATCCCGGTTTCAGGACCATAAGCGGCGTCTGGTTCTTCTTTGCCTCGATAAAATAGAGGGTCTTTCCCACCACAAAAAAGTCGAAATTATATCTTTTGGCGGCTTTCACTATGAATTCATAGTCGCTCTCCTCCACCATTTCAACTCTTCGGTCCGTAGTCTGGCCTCCCCCGGCACCTCCGGGCGGCCGATCCGGTGTTGTTCCGATATTCATCTCCATGAACAGGGATCCACCGGGGCCGGTTTCCTGAAAGATCGGATAGTTCTCCAGGATCTCCTTCACCGCATCACTGAAATACAGGGCCTTCAGCTTCCTCGAATGACGGTTGGCCATCATAAGTCCCTTCACATCCATACAGGTCAGCTCCACGGAGGGTCTTCCCTCATTTCCGTCGGAAGGGACGATGAAATGCACCTTTGCTATAAATCCACGAAACACCTCCCGAAGAGTCTGGGCATATCCCATATAGATCACGATGGTGGAGCCGAGATACATAAACTGCTTGGTCTTCTTGATCTCAAATTTCCGGCTGAGATCATCATATACTCCGCCCAGGGTCACCGTAGCGATGGAAGCTTCATACCCTGCCGTAAGCTCCACCTCAATGTCCCTTACGTTCAGAAGCTGCTGGTCATCCATCTCCGTACCGTCGATAAAAACCGTAGCCTTCGGTTCCCGGAAGCCCTCATAGCCCTGTTTTATTTTGCTGAATTCAAATTCTGCCATAGTTCAAATGATCCGATCATTAAAGATTGAACAGGTTCCCGATCTTCTGCGATGTTTTATTAAAGCTCTCACTTCCGCCTTCGAAGGAGGATTTGTACCGTTCCTGCCATACAGCCAGTGAATTCGGCCACTGCTCATAATCAGCGCACATGATCGTAAGTCCGACCTTCGCCCTCACGGGTTCTCCGGTCACATTAAACATCGTATATTCCACACCGACCCGTCTCAGGACTCCGGAATAACAGATCTCCCCCCAATGGAAGCTGATCACCCGGGTATTCTCATTTCGAAGGGCCGCGATAAAGCCTTCCACCTGACGCTGAACGGTGGTTCTCTTCTTGTTTCCCATAGCAAGTCCCTGACTGACCGCTCCCTTCAGAAGGCCGGTGGTGGACAGATCCATCTTATCACTCATAAATGCATCCTTCGGATCCATGGAATCAAACAGCAGATCCACTGACATGCTGATAGATGCCGGCACGGTTTTGTATTTCAGTTCCTTCGCTTCATCCGACATGAAATCCATGGTGGATGCAGGTCCGCCGGCATGCCCCTGCAGCCGGAGACTGGATGGATTGAACTGTACCGTAAACAGCTTTTTCTTATTGGAAAGCTTCTGTACATAGGCATCTGCCAGGGAATCATCCATGCCGATGCCTGCCCCCGCCAGAAGTTTTTTGGTATAATCCCCCAGAAGTCCTGTATCAAATCCGGCCCCCATGTCAGCCAGGCCGCCCAAGCCGCCCAGGCCGCCGAGACCACCGCCTCCGGATGCGATCTTGATGGCGTCCACCAGAACCGTTTCACGGTCCCTGAGATCCAGCACCTCAATGATGGCCTTTTCCACATTTCCGATATTCTGAGAGGCTGAGGTCCCTACTGATGTAAGTGTATCTACGATTCCCATGCTCCTGCCTCCTTAAAGCTTCAGATTCAGCAAACTGTTATTGGTAAACTGATTTGCCTTGCCCAGAATGCCCGTTCCCGTTCCGGGTTCCTGGAAGGTTTCTTCAAAGGCGTGTTCCCAGTATTTCCTGTCATAGGTATATCTTTTGTCCCTGGCATTGTCGTCTTTGGCATCCTCCTGCCGGATCGAGATCCCAACGGTTCCCCGTATGGGATTTCCCTTCTTGTCAAACATGGTATACTGCACATCCACATCGGTCACAATGCCATGGAAGCTCATGTCTCCCCAGAAGAAGATCACTCTCTGTGCCTCCTTGATCGTAAGAAGGGACAGAAGACCCTGCATCTGACGCATGACACTGTATCCGCTTCCATTGTTTATAAGCTGGGATGCTCCGAAATTGATGGCGTTGGAGGGTGTAAACCCAAGCAGCGGATTGTCTCCCGTCATAAATGCATCCATGTTGTTGGTATCATCAAACAGAAGCTCCATGGAAAGAATCGTCGCAGAAGGAACGTTGAACAGTGACAGTTCCGGATTGGCTGCGCTCCCCTTGAAATCCATCTGCTTTTCGGCAGCGGTATCCAGCCGGAGTGTCGACGGATTATACTGAACCTCAATGGCAATATAATTCTTATCCACCACAAGTCCCCGGATCTGCTCATAGGTAAGGACCTTCTTTCCCTTCAGGGAATTCTCGGCCTTCTGCATCAGCTGCTGATTCAGCTGATCATAATTCCTTGTAACATCCTCCGGTTTGGCTCCCAGGGCATCCACTCCCTCGTTGTTGTTCTGGTTGATGTTCTGATTCACCTTCCGGATGCAGAGTACGGCCTTGGTGTTATTTCCCGTCAGACTGCCTGTGAAGTTTTGAAGGGCTTTTCCCATTTCCATATGAAATCACCTCTCAACGATCCTATATGCCTCTTCTGATCTTTTCGTTCCGAAGCTTCTTCTCCAGCTTCTGCAAAACCTGCTCCGAGATCGCACTCATCTGAGACCGAACGCCTCTCGAAACCAGAGCCTCGATATCCTCCGCCTCCTGTCGGCTTAAGGTCCGCGCCGTATTCGTAGTAACGGAATAGGTATTCCTTCGTTCCGTTTCCAGCTGTTCCTGTTTCTGTTCGATCTCTCTTCTCTGGCGATTCTCGGTTCTGCGAAGGCTCTCAACCATTTCCTGCAGCTCTTCCTGTGTCACCCTGTCATTTCGACGATACACCAGTTCACTGGATTCCGTCTGAATCGGTTCCGGCACAGGCTCCGGCATGGCCGGCACTGCCGTCGTGATCCGACGGATCTCTTCGGCTGCAGCCTCCACATTATTTCTGGTGATCCCGACTCTGGCTGCCTGTCCCGAGCCGTCCAGATACTGCTCCACAACCTTGAATATCTCTACGGACTGCTCCGGGAAGATCCGGGTGATCTCATGGAAGATCTCTCTCCGTTCCTCCTCCTGTGCGTCCTCCGTATGCTGCAGGCTTTCGTACAGGGCCTGCTCATCATCCAGCAGGGACAGTGCCTCCTGTCTGGTCCGCTCGATCCCGCCTTCCCTCTTCCGTTCCGGCCGCAGCTGCTTCAGGACCTGAACCATCTGCTCGTAGCGTTCCACATTCCGGAGATTCATCTCATTCATTTCGCGGATCGTATTTTCTATGGTCTGTACGTCTCCGGCGTTCTCAGTGATCTCCTGAAGCTCCGTAAAATCCATCTCTGCCAGATCCACATTCTGTGATTCATCCAGATAGGAGCTCAGCTGCAATTCCGAACCGGCTTCCAGATTGTAGTTTAAACGATTGAAAATATTCTCTGCGGAATGATAAAGTGCGCCCCGGTACTCGATCCAGGTGTCACCCTTCGCAATCCTTTCATAGCCTGCATGGTACAGGGTTTTCACCACATCCAGAAGGACTGCGGCAGTCAGTCCCGCCGTGACCTTCTCCCTGCTTCTCTCTGTCTCCAAAAGCTCTCTTTCGTAAATGTTGTCGCTCCGATACCGTTCCACCTCACGGACACGTCTTCCTTCCGGCCGGGCAGCTGTTTCCTCCCCTGCCTTCTCCGTCTCCCGGTAGACCAGCTCGCTTCTTTCATAGATTCTTCCACGGTCGGTGGCTTCTCCGATTCCTGCTGCCTCTCTTCGGATCTGTTCCGTCCGAAGCTGCTCCCGAAGCTGCGTCCTTACATCAGATTCTTTGGTCTCCTTCGTCTGCCTGCTGATCCGCTCCTTCTCCAGCTGTTCCCTTACTTCGGAACGTACTGCGGAAACCGTTTCCTCCGCTGTGAAATAATGATCTCTGTCCTGCTCCAGCCGTTCCCGCTCCGTGACACGTTCCCTCTGGGATTCCCGTGTCTCACGGATGGTTCCGGGGGCCTCAGCCTCTTCGCCCTCCGTTTCGGTAGCGGGGATACCTTCCCGGTAGATCAGCTCCGCGCCCTCATGCTCCGTCCGAAGGATCTCTCCGGTCTCGGTGACATAGTTCTCCGTCTCCCGGGTTGCAGTTTCCGTCTCCCTCCGCTGCTGCTCTGTGAGCCTCTCCGAAAGGATCTGCTGCGTCAGTCTTTCACGAAGCGCCGCTTCCTGTGGGGTCTCTGCCCCGCCGGTTTCCCGGATCTCTTCGATCCGTTCCCGTTCTATACGCATGCTCTGACGTGCTTCGGCCAGACGCCGTTCCAGAGTCCGGCGTTCGCTTTCCGTCAGTTCAACTATGCTGCTCCTTACTTCTGTGACACGCTCTCCCGGTGCCCCCGGAACCGTCTGTCGGGAAACAACCGGTTCCCCTGCCTCACGGATCCTTTCCCGTTCCAGAATGTCTGTCTCACGGATGGTTTCCGGCTTTCCAGCCTCTCCGCCCTCCGTTTCGGTGGCCGGAATTCCTTCCCGGTAGATCAGTTCCGCGCCCTCATGCTCCATCCGAAGGATCTCTCCGGTCTCGGTGACATAATTCTCCGTCTCCCGGATTGCAGTTTCCGTCTCCCTCCGCTGCTCTGTGAGCCTTTCCGAAAGGATCTGCTGCGTCAGTCTTTCACGAAGTGCTGCTTCCTCCGGGGTTTCTGCCCCGCCGGGTTCCCGGATCTCTTCGACCCGTTCCCGTTCTATACTCATACTCTGACGCGCTTCGGCCAGACGCCGTTCCAGAATCCGGCGTTCGCTTTCCGTCAGTTCTGCCGTGCTGCTCCTTACCTCTGTGACACGCTCTCCCGGTGCACCGGGAACCGTCTGTGGGGAAACAACCGGTTCCCCTGCCTCACGGATCCTTTCACGTTCCAGAATGTCTGTCTCACGGATGGTTCCCGGCTTCTCAGCCTCGCCGCCCTCCGTTTCGGTCGCAGGGATCCCTTCCCGGTAGATCAGGTCTGCGCCTTCATGCTCCGTCCGAAGGATCTCTCCTGCTTCCGTCACATACCGGTCTGTATGATCTGAACGGTATTCCGTATCGGTCCTCTGAGTGATCCGCTCTCCTTCATCGGTCACATACTCCGTAACCCGTTCGGATGCTGTCTCACCCGGTATCACACGTTCTGTTTCATGCTGCTGAAGGGTCTCCGATGTGACCCGGTCTGTCCGGAGCTCCTGTCCGGGTACGGTTCCGGCCCTTTCCCTGGTCCGTGATTCCGTCAGCTCCCGTTCCGTAAGTCTCTCACGATCAAGGGACGTCTGTTCCGTCAGGCGGTCCAGAATGGTTTCTTCCAGTTCTTCCCTGCTCTCTCCCTCACGGAATATCAGCTCCGCTCTCTCCCGTTCCGTAAGACGTTCCAGCTCCCGTTCGGTCAGAGCCTGTGAAGTGCTGACCGTACTGCTGTCCCTCTCAACCCGTTCGGTAAGACGGGAATACTCCTCGGTGCTCCTCTCTGTCAGTCGTTCTTCCCTTGTCTGCCCGGGAGCTGCGGCTCCTTCTGCCGCTGAAGCCTCCGCCGGTGCTTCTCCCCGGACGGGAGGCGCTGTTCCTTCCCGTTCCGTCAGGATCTGCTCCGACCTGCGGTATTCCACAGATTCCGGTCCTTCCACACGGGTTCTCTCTATGATCACCCGCTCCTCAGTCGTTCCCTGCGTTTCGGCAGGCTCCGCCGATCCGGCTTCTCCCTCCCGATAAACGATCTCGGCGGTTTCCCGCTCCGTATACTGTGCGGTTTCCCGCTCCGTCTCCAGCCGTTCGGTCTCACGGAATTCTCTCTCCGCCTGTTCGAACCGCTCCGAGCGTTCCTCACGCACAAACTGTCCCGGCTGCTCCGGGTATTCTGCAGACGCTGAACGGATCTCCTCTACCGGGAGTGCTGCCGTTCCCGCGCGTCCTTCCATTTCCCGGAAGACCTCCGGTTCGCTTTGTACGATATTTGAAAGGAAATTCTGCACCAGAAGCTTCCGAGCAACATTTTCCTGTTCGGAAAGCATGCTTTCCTGAAGCTCGATCCTGGTATCACTCAGACTCCTGTTGAAATTCGATACGATCTGATAGATCGCACCCGTCTGAAGTCTGTGAAGTATACTCTCACTGAGGAAATCCTCGCGGGATCTCTCCGTGTGATATCCTTCTCTTCGCACAAGTTCCTTTGAAAGCTCCAGGGTTCTTTCTCTCAGCTCTCTGTTCTCGCCTTCCAGAACTATTTCAAAATAATGATTCAGGAAATCCTCTTCCAGGTGAGACGCCCGGATCATCCGTTTCACCTCGGTCATAAACCTTCTGTCATCCCTGACGCCAAGCTTATAGAGAGCATCCGTAATATACGTTCTGTCCTGATAGGTCAGTTCCCCATCCACAGAAAGCAGAATACGGTTGAGCATATTATTAACGATATTGTATTTTTCTTCTTTCCGGCTGGAAATGAATGTGCTTCCGCCTATGGTGGTGGATTCTCCGTCCATAAGATAAATCTCCGGCGGAGAGCTCACCATATGAAGCAGCTCTTCTTCTCCGATCTCAAGCCCCATAAGAGAATAATTGCCGGTTATCCTCTCCCCGAAGGCATCATAGCCATGAGTAAAATCCGAACGTACCTTCAGCTCGATCGGGGCCTTAATGGTGATCATAATTCAGAAAGCGCCTGAGCCTTCAGCGCTCTCCGGTCCGGCGGCCACTTTA
>CADBOW010000092.1 GCA_902796375.1 uncultured Lachnospiraceae bacterium
CGGGAGATATGATCGCCCAAAGGGAGGAATTCCACGTCTCGGCACTGATGAATCCTGCGAGAGAGGTGGGCGGTGATTTTTATGATTTCTTCATGATCGACGATACACATCTGGTGATCCTGATCGCGGATGTATCGGATAAAGGCGTGGGTGCAGCCTTCTTTATGGCGGTTAGTAAGACACTGCTGAAGGGCCGGGCGCGTATGGGCGGCAGCGCGTCCGAGATCATCGCGCATGTTGAGGAGACACTGTCGGAGGATAATAAAAACGGCATGTTTGTTACTACCTGGCTGGGGATCGTGGATCTTTCCACCGGTGAGGTGAATGCATGCAACGCGGGACATGATTATCCGGCGATCCTGAAGGCGGATTCAGAGGAGGGATACCGGATCATAAAGACCGAGCACGGACCGCCCATATGTTTCCTGCCCGGTATACCGCATAAGTCCTATGATTTCCGGCTGGAGCCCGGAGATCGTATCTTCCTTTATACGGATGGAGTAACGGAAGCAAAGAATCCGGAGGGAGAACGTTTCGGAAATGAGCGGCTGCTCAGGGCCCTGAATGAAGACAGGACTACCGGTGACGACTCCCTGATCTTCCGGATCAGGGCAGCGGTAGACCTTTTTGCCGAAGAAGAACCCCAGTTTGATGACATGACCATGGTAAGCTTTACCTTCCTGGGGAAATAGCCTCGATTTCACCCTCCGGTGTGAACAGAACCGGACCGATCGAGGCTTTTTTTATGGTAAAAATCCCGATGATTTGATAGAATAGGAAGGGTGGGGTAAAGAAACCTGTATGTATCACGGGGAGGGTTCTATGATCAGGATAAGAGAGGTTAGGACGAAGAAGGAACAACGGGCATTCGTCCAGTTTCCCAACAGGCTTTATAAGGGAAATCCATACTATGTTCCAATGATCTACAGCGGAGAATTCAACATTTTCAAGCCGGATTATCCTTTTAACAAGGTCTGCGATTCGGTCTGCTATCTGGCCCTGAAGGACGGAAGGGTTGTGGGCAGGATCCAGGGGATCGTTCAGAAGGATGCCAATGCGAAATGGGGACAGAAAAGGGTGCGGTTTACGCGATTCGATACGATCAATGATGTAAATGTAGCAGCGGCTCTGTTTCGGACAGTGGAGAAATGGGCAGCTGCCAGGGGGATGAATGAGATCGTGGGTCCCCTCGGTTACTCGGATCTGGAACGGGAAGGACTTCTGATCGAAGGCTTTGAAGAACCCCAGACCTTTGAAGAGCAGTACAATTATCCGTATTATCAGTGGCTGATCGAGGCCTACGGATTTAGAAAGGATGTGGACTGGGTGGAGACCCAGCTGCGTGCACCGGAAGAGAACGGAGACCAGCTGATCAAGATCAGTCAGAAGCTGCTGGACCGGTTCGGATTGGAGCTGTACCTGGCAGAGTCAAACCAGGAGCTGATCGATGAACATATGCAGGGAGTGTTCCGGCTCATTGAAACCTCCTATTCCGGACTGTATGGTACCGTACCGCTGAATCGGGAGACCATAGATAATTACATTAAGGACTTTAAAACCATCGTGCGTCCCCATGATATTCCGATGATCTATGATAAGGATCATCGTCTGGTGGCATTTGCTCTGCTGTTCCCATCCATTGCCGAGATCGTACAGCAATCCGGCGGTCATATCACACCGGCATTTCTGTACCGCCTCCAAAAAGTGAAGAAGCATCCGAAGGTGATCGATCTGGGACTGATCGGCGTCCTGCCGGAGTATGAATCCAAGGGCGTGGTCATGGTAATGATCGGGCTTCTGGTCAACCTGATCTGTGAGGGAGAGCTGGATCATGTAGAGACGAACCTGATGCTGGAGGATAATTATAATGTCCTGAATCTGCTGAAGCATTTTGATAAAAGACAGAATAAGCGCAGAAGATGTTTTCGGAAGAGCATAGATATAAAAAACGGGAAATGAGTGACCATGGATTACAGTAAATATAAATACATCGACGGAGCGATGTTTGAGACATTTGTCCGTAGCGGAGCTTCCAGATTGAAACAGAATATCGACGAGATCAATGACCTGAATGTGTTTCCGATTCCGGACGGAGATACCGGTGATAATATGTATCTTACACTGGACGGAGGACTCCGGGAAATGGAGCGGGAGCAGAGCCAGATACTTTGGAAGAAGGCCAGGGCGCTGGCCGACGGTATGCTTCTGGCCGCCAGGGGAAACAGCGGCGTGATCCTGTCACAGATCTTTGCCGGCATCAACTGTGGACTGAAGGAGAAGGAACAGGTCACCCTCGGAGAACTGACGGAGGCCTTCCAGGCCGGAGTGGAACGGGCATATGATACCGTACAGGCACCGGTGGAGGGAACGATCCTCACGGTTGCCAGGGAATCGGTGCAGCTGCTTCATTTTACGGATGAGGATACCACGCTGGGAGAATATGCGGCGCATCTGGTGGAGGTGATGCATGACTCCCTTTCAAATACACCGGAGCTTTTGGAGGTTTTGAAGGAGGCGGGAGTGGTGGACAGCGGCGGAGCAGGACTCTATATGATCGCAGAGGGTGCGGCGGAGGCCGTACGCGGTTCTGCGGTGGAGGAATCCGATGCACCGGCAGCTGCCTCCGCGCCGAAGCTGGACCTGAACCTTTTCACGGAGGACAGCGTTCTGGAATACGGATACTGCACGGAATTTCTCCTTCGGCTGATGCGTTCGAAGGTGGATGTGGAGCAGTTTGATGAACAGGTGATCATCGACCACCTGTCCACTCTGGGAGACTCCATCGTGGCCTTCAAGGACGGGTCCATTGTGAAGGTTCATGTACATACCATGACGCCGGCGAAGGCTCTGGATTTCTGTCAGCAGTTCGGTGAGTTCCTGACAGTGAAGATTGAAAATATGATGCTTCAGCATAACAATCAAATGGAGCATTTGGAAGAAGAGAAAGAGGATCCCAAGGCGGAGAAATCCATGGCGGAGATTCCCACCGTGAAGAAGAAACGCTGTCGATATGCCACCTGTGTGGTGGCCAGCGGAGACGGGATCAAGGATGTTTTCCGGGAAATGGGTGCGAACGAGATCCTGGAGGTCGGACAGGGGAAGAATCCGTCCATTCAGGATTTCATTGACTGCTTTGATCGTTTGAATGCGGATGCGGTATTCGTATTTCCGAACAACGCCAATATCTTTCTGGCGGCACAGCAGGCGGCAGAGATGTACCGGGATTCGGAGATTCATGTGATCCCCTCCCGGAGCCTTGGACAGGCCTATACCGCCATGTCCATGCTGGATATCAGTTTTGATACGCCGGAAGAGGTGGAGAAGAATTTCATTTCGAATATGGAGTATGCGGCCACCGGTATGGTCTGCCGGGCCAGCAGGGAGTACAACAGCCATGAGCTGTCGGTCACGGAGGAGGATTATGTGGGCTTTACGGACCGAAAGCTTCTTTGCTCCTCCCCGGATAAGGTGACTGCTCTCCGGGATCTGTGTGTGAAAATGGATATCGCAGATCGGGAGATCGCCACGGTGATCTACGGTGAAGATGCTTCGGAGCAGGACCGGGAGAAGGCGAAGGAACTGTTTCACAGGGAATGGCCGTCCATGGAGTATTATGAGATCGACGGTCAGCAGGAGCTGTATGATTATATCGTAATACTGGAGTGATCCGGAGACCGGAGGGGATTCTCCGGGAGGATATCTATATGATTAAGGGGGTACTATGAGAAGATTTGCCATATTTACGGATTCCAGCTGTAATCTCTCCTCGGATGAGATGAGGGAGATCGGGATCGCAGGGAGCATTCCCATGCATTTCTATCTGAATGATAAAGAGTATGATGCCAGCGGGGACTGGACAGCCATCGGCGCAAAGGAATACTACGATGCGATCCGAGGCGGCGCGAAGCTTCGGTCCTCCCAGGCCAGATCAGCAGATTATGAGGCGGCCTTCCGTGGCGCATTGGAGGCCGGTGAGGATGTGCTGTCCATTTCCTGTACCGGAGCGCTTTCCGGCTCGGTGAAGGAGAGCATCGCCGCAGCGAAACGGCTGGAGCAGGAATTTCCCGATGCGAAGATCCACTGCGTGGACAGCTGCAACTGCACCTATCCCCTGGCGCTGCTTCTGATGCAGGCCTGCAAACTGCGGGATCAGGGAAAGACCATGGAAGAAGTGGAGGAGTGGATCGAGGCGGAAAAGCTCTGCTTTAATGAGGTGGGTACTGTAGACCGGCTCACCTATCTTCGTAATGCCGGACGCGTCAGTGCATCCGCGGCTTTTTTCGGCGGCGTCTTCAGTGTAAAGCCCATCGTGGTGAGTGATGAGCTGGGAAACAATGTGGCCATCGAGAAGGTGCGTGGCCGGAAGGGATCCCTGGAACGGGTGGCGGAGCTGGTGGCTCAGTATGCCCGTACGGACGTGATAGAGGAGATCGGTATCGCTCATGCAGACTGTCTGGGGGATGCAAAGGCACTGGCGGAAATGATCCGGGAGAGGATCTCGGGAACCATGCCCAGATTCCGATTCTCCTATGTGGAATCGGGAGTAGGCTCCTCGGTAGGCCCCGGAACCCTGATCGTAGGCTTTTACGGGGATCCGGCGCTTCGGTCTCTGTATAAGAAGAAACAGTCCTGATACTGCTGTTGCCAGAGAAATATATTCGGAGGAATAGGATGAAAGTTATAGTTGATTGCCTGGGGGGAGATAACAGTCCCGCCGCAGAGGTGGAAGGCGCGCTGCTGGCGCTTCGTGAGAATAAGGAGCTGAGAGTGATCCTGGTGGGAGACGAGACCGGGATCCGGAAGATTCTGGAGAAGCGGAAGGTGAAGAGCCGGAGGATTCAGGTGGTCCATGCACCGGAGGTGGTGACCGGAAATGATAAGCCCACGGATGCAATCCGTCTGAAGAAGGACAGCTCCATGATCCGCGCCATTCGCATGCTGCGGGAGGATGACAGCATCGATGCACTGGTATCCAATGGTGCGACCGGGGTCCTGGTAGCAGCGGCCACCCTTCGGATCGGCAGGATCGAGGGGGTTCGCAGACCTGTGTTCTGTCCCATCGTCCCGAATATGTACGGCGGAGTGGTAGGCGTATGTGACAGCGGTGCCAATATTGAGGTCACACCGGAGATGCTCCAGCAGTTTGCCGTCATGGGCAGCAGATATATGGAGGCGTTCCGCGGGATCCGTGAACCGCGGGTGGGACTCCTGAATGTGGGCGTGGAAGAGGAGAAGGGCGACGATCTCAGGAGAGAGGCGTACCGGCTTCTGGAGCATACACCGGGGATCCGGTTCGTCGGAAATATGGAAGCCCGGGAGTTTCTGTCCGGTGAGTATGATCTGGTGGTCTGTGACGGATTCTCCGGAAATGTACTCTGTAAATGTGCGGAGGGGACCGCGCTGGAGGTTCTGAAGCGCCTGAAGAGAGATATCAATTCCAGGAAGAAATACCAGCTGGGCGGGCTTCTGATGAAGAAGATGTTTGCCGAAGAGAAGGAGTTCATGAACTATCTGAATTACGGAGGCTGTGTTCTTCTGGGAACCGAGAAGGTGATCGTGAAGGGGCATGGAAGCAGTGACAGGGTGGCAACCAGGGTCAGCATATCCCAGGCCTGTCGTATGCTTCGGGGTGGTATGAACGAGAAGATCAGAGAATCGCTGAAGGAGATTTCCTGAGATACATGATACGGGGGTTTTGAAGAAATGGAACATAAGCCGCAGAAGAAGAATTATTTCGGGAATTCGCACCTGACGATACTTTTCTGCTATACGATATTATCCGTCATGCTCATTGCGGAGTCGATTCTTCTGTCCTGGGAACGATGGGCGCTGATCCCCATTGTGGCAGGGGTTATCCTTTCCTGGATGCTTCATATTCGCCGTAATCTTACGGTTGATACCAGAATCTGGATCTATGTCATCCTGATGATGATGACTACATTTTTCTATGGGATCCATCTGACAAGTACCTACGATCTGGGTCTGCTGGTGGCAGTTCTGATCCTGATCTTTGTTTCTACCGGAATTCCCGGAATTGTTACATTATGTCAACTGACCTATTATGTCATCATAGGATATAATATCATTCAAATGTATCGTCAGGGTGAGACCTTTGACAGTCTGCTGATCACCCGGACGATTCTTCATGTGGTTCTGATCACCGTCATCGCCTATTCGGCCCGCTGGATCATCCGGAAATGGGTGGGTATCATGGACCGTTCGGAGGAGGAGAAGCAGGCGCTCACCGAGACGGCGGACCGGCTGAATGATTTCCTCGTAAATATTTCCCATGAGATCCGTACGCCCATCAATGCGGTGATCGGGCTGACGGATGTATGTATTGAAAATGAGAAGGATGAGGAGGTCCGCAGAAATCTCCTGTCCGTAGCGGAAGCGGGAAAGCGTGTGGGTAGTCTGACAAGCGATATTCTGGACTATTCCGAGATCGACATGAACTCTCTGGCAGTCAACGAGGAAGAGTATATGATCTCTTCCCTGCTGAATGATATCGTGGCGGAGATCGGTCCGCAGAAGGCACAGGATACGGAGCTGGTGATCGATGTGGATCCGTCGATCCCCTCCGTAATGCGGACAGATGTGGCCAAGCTGAAGAAGATCCTGAAGCATCTGATCGACAATTCACTGAAATACACCAGAGAAGGTGGCGTATATGTGCGGATCACCTCGGAGGAGCGGGATTACGGGATCAATCTGCTGATCGAGGTTACGGACACCGGTATCGGAATGAACGCCAGGGAAATGGAACGGGTCTTCGACAGCTTCTATCAGGCGGACTCTGGAAGATCCAGACATGCAAGCGGACTGGGGCTGGGACTCTCCATCGTGGACGGATTTACGCGGAGCCTGAAGGGCTTCCTGACCATTGAAAGCGAGGAAGGAACAGGGACCACCGTAAGGGTGAGCATCCCGCAGAAGGTGGTGGATCAGAACAGCTGTATGAGTATCCGGAAGCCTGAACGTCTGAATCTGGGAGCATATCTGCATTTCGAAAAATACAGTAATCCCAATGTGAGAGAATTCTACAATGCCATGGTACAGGACCTGGTACTCGGCTTAAATGTCACCATGCAGCGGGCGGATAATGTGAACGGATTCCGGAAAATGGCCGAGCGGTCACATTTCACCCATGTTTTCGTCGGGAAGGAAGAGTATGAGGAAAACAGGGAGGTTATGGATGAGCTGGCAAAGAAAATGCTGATCGCCGTCGTGGCCGACGATTCCTTTACAGTGCCGGAGGATTCCGGGGTGCGTGTGATCCGGAAACCCTTCTACTGCTTCCCGGTCATTTCCTTCCTGAATATGGATTTCGGTTCTGAACCGGAGGAAAAGGGACGGCTGTGTACACCGGGTGTGAGAGCACTTGTGGTGGATGACGAACCCATGAATCACACCGTGGCAAAGGAGATCTTCTCCCGCTACGGCATGATGGTCAGCACGGCGAATTCCGGCTATGAGTCCATAGATTACATCCGGAAGAATGAAGTGGATATCATTTTCATGGATCACATGATGCCCGGCATGGACGGAATCGAAGCCATGAAGCGGATCCGGTCGGAATTTGAGAAGGAGCATAAGGTGATCCCCATCGTTGCATTGACGGCAAATGCCGTAAGTACGGCGAAGGAGACCTTCCTGCAGGAGGGCTTCGATGCATTTCTGGCCAAGCCCATCGAGATCTGTGAACTGGAACGGATCCTGAAGCATGTGCTGCCGAAGCACATGATCACCATAGAGAAGCCGGCCGGAGGAGCCGGGGAGACGAAGAAGAAAGCTATGCCGGAAGACAGGGCCGGGCAGGCGAAGAAGACTGCCGGGTCGGAAGACGGAAACGGGCAGAAGAAGACTGCCGGGTCGGAAGACGGAGCCGGACAGGTGAAGAAGGCTGCAGAAACGGTCGGAGAAACCGGGCTGACGGAAGAACAGATGGAAACAGGGAGTGAAGGTGGAGCTATGAACGATAATCATGAAAAGGAATCCGGATCCATGAGCGGAACTGCAGGCTCGGAGCAGAAAGTACTTTCTGCAGGCTCGGAGCCGGATGCGCTTCGTGCCGGCCTGGAACAGCTGGGGATCGATGTGGATACAGGGCTTGGATTCTGTGCGAATGATATGGATTTCTACTCGAAGCTGGTGGGACAGTATGCATCCGAGTCGAAGAACCGTCGCTCGGATGCGGAGAAATACTTAAATGAAAAGGATTTTCGGAATTACGAGATCATCGTTCATGCAGTAAAGGGAACCTCCCGGATGATCGGAGCGACAGAGCTGGGAGAAATGGCCTGGGGACTGGAGCAGGCAGCCAAGGCCGGGGATGAGGCCGCAATCCTTCAGAACCATGCTGCAGCCATGGAGGAATATAAGAGGATCACTGACGGTATCCTGGAGCTCTGTCCGGTTCAGGAAGAGGAGGATGAATTTGAAATAATAGACGAGAAGGAAGAGGGAGGAGAAGACGACTGGATCATGGAATTTGAACCGGAAGGCGGTGATGAGGTATGAGATCGCTGCTGGACTTCATCTTCCGTCCCAGGAGAAATCCGCGATACAATGATCTGAAGAAGCATGGCATCTATGATGCGCTGAGGATCAGTCTCATCGTATGTCCTGCGGTTGCATTTGCCGTTACTCTTTTTCTGGTAATGTCCTATGTGTGGCCGGAATCCTATAGGGACGTGGATATCCTGAGAAATTACAGATTCTACTATTACATGATGCTGTTCGGGCTCATATTATATGAAGCGCTGCTGTTCTTCACACAGAGCAAATTTGAAAGAAGATATCGTATATTGCCTCTGGTCAACACCGTGGTAACTGCGACACTTCTGTGGTGGTCGGGACAGATGACATCTCTGGATTATGAATCCTATGGGCGGGTGGATGTCACCCTGTTCATGATCGTGTCCATTTGCATCCCATTCTGCCTCTATATCGAGGTGTGGATCTATATCCTCCTCACCCTGTTCTGGGACGGGATGGTACTGTCCCTGTTCCTGTTCGGCGGGGTGGATGCTGCCTTCAATACGAATAATCTCGGGGACTTCCTGGTGTTCATCGGCGTCCAGCTGATCCTGGGGGTGGTGATCTTCTATTATAAATACTCCATGCGGGAGAAGCTTCTGGAGCATGAGGATCAGCAGAAGGAGATCAAACAGTTAAATGAAGCACAGAACCGTTTCTTCTCCAATATGAGTCATGAGATCCGGACCCCGATCAATACGATCATCGGTCTGAATGAAATGATCCTGCGGCAGAATGCCTCCGAGGAGATCAACGAGGATGCGGAGAATATCGAGGCAGCGAGCAATATGCTTCTGCACCTGGTGAATGATATCCTGGATATGTCCAAATTCGAATCCGGTCAGATGAAGCTGAACAAAAACCCCTACAATACGGCGGAAATGCTTTCCGATATCGTGGCAATGATGTGGATCCGGGCCAGGGAGAAGAAGCTGTCCTTCCATGTGGATGTATCGCCGGAGCTTCCGACCACCCTGTACGGCGATGAGGTGCGTCTGAAGCAGGTGCTGATCAACGTGATCAACAATGCCATCAAATATACAAATGAAGGAACCGTGCTTTTCTCGATCCAGTGCTGGCGGGATGAGGACGGAAATGCCCTGATGTCCTACACAGTCAGTGATACCGGGATCGGAATCCGGAAGGAGAGTCTGCCCCATCTGTTCACTGCCTTCAGACGTGTGGATGAGGACAAGAATAAATATATAGAGGGAACAGGACTCGGGCTGTCCATCGTAAAACAGTTTGTGGACCTGATGGGGGGCACCGTATCCGTGAACAGTATCTATACCAAGGGGACCACCTTTGTGATCCGGGTACCGCAGAAGATCGTAAATGATGAGTATGTGGGTGAGCTGGATATGGACAATCGGAATCGGCCCAGAGCTGGATATAATCATGCTGAGACCTTTGAGGCACCGGAGGCACGGATCCTGGTAGTGGATGATTCCATGGAAAATCTCATGGTGGCCGAGAAGCTTCTGAAGGGTACCCGGGTTCAGACCGATACAGCCTCCTCCGGAGTTGAGGCTCTGAAGAAGACCGTTGAGCAGTCCTATCATCTGATCCTTATGGATCATAAGATGCCGGGTATGGACGGGATTGAATGTCTGCATGCGATCCGGAATCAGACCGGCGGACTGTGCCATGAGTCGAAGATCGTAGCGCTGACGGCCAATGCGGGCAGTGACCTGCAGAGTCTGTATGCGAAGGAGGGCTTCGACGGGTATCTGATGAAGCCGGTGACCGGTATGGAGCTGGAGAATACGGTACTCAAATTCCTTCCCAGAGAGATCGTGAAGGTGACGGGAACCCACGCCTTTGAGGAGGTCAGCGTCGAATGGATCCGGGATCACCGGAAGAAGGCCCGTATCATGATCACCACGGAGAGCGTGGCGGATCTTCCCACATCCCTTCTGAAGGAATATCATATCGCGGAGATCCCGCACATGGTGAAGACAGAGGGCGGTCTGTTCAAAGACGGACTGGAGATTGAGACAAATGGGCTCCTAAGCTATATGACGGACAGAAATGCATTTGTTGAAACCGTATCTCCCTCCGTGGAAGAGCATGAGCGGTTTTTCTCGGAGCAGCTGGACAATGCGGACAATATCTTCCACATCTCCATTTCCGGTGAGGTGGAGCACAGCGGCTATCCTGCAGCCAGAGAGGCGGCGGAGAATTTCGGAAATGTGACGGTATTCGATTCCGGGCATCTTTCCAGTGGTCAGGGGGTTATGGCCATAGAGGCTGCCCGGCTGGCGGAAGAGGGACTGGATGCAGAAGAGATCACGGAACGTCTGGAGAAAATGAAGAGCCGGATTCACACCAGCTTCATTGTGGATTCCATGGATTTCCTGGTCCGACAGAAACAGGTGGGACCCGGGATCGGGCGCTTCGCAGATGCATTTATGGTGCATCCGGTTCTGACCTTAAGAAAAGGGAAGATGACAGTGTCCAGAGTGTATTTCGGATCCAGAGAGCATGCATGGAAGCGGTATATCTCCACGGTATTCAATGTGCTGGGGGATATAGATAAGCGGATGCTGTTCATTACTTATGTGGGAATGACCACGAAGGAACTGGAAAAGGTGAAGAAGATGGTTCAGAAAAGGATCGACTTCGATAAGATCTATATAAAGAAAGCGTCCCCAGCCGTGGCAGCGAACTGCGGGCCGGGAACCTTCGGACTGCTTTTTTATACGGAATACTGAGAAGCGGAGGATTGCTTCGCATGATGTCAGGAAGAGGAATTGAAGACTTCGGGATCTTCAAGACTCTTCCTGAAATTTTCTTTTCTGTAGTCTCCCGGAGTCATTCCGGTATACTTATGGAAGATCTCCGTAAAATAGCTCTGGCTGGGAAAGGCCAGAATAGAGGCGATCTCGGCAAGACGATAGTCGGAATAAATCAGCATGTTCTTTGCGGTTTCCATCTTCTGGCGCCGGATGTACTCGCTGATGGAGGTCCCTACCTCCTTCTTAAAGACTCTGGAGAGATGACTCTCGTTCAGGTGGACATGCTCGGCCAGCTCCTTTACCGTGATCCTGGCATGTAAATGATCATAGATATAGTCTATACATTGCGCGATCTGTACGGAACAGATCGCGTTTTTTCTCAGGTCCCGCATTTTCTTAACATATTCGAGACACATCTTGGGATGCAGCTTCGATATGTCTTCCGTCTTCCTGCATTTGTCGGCCTTCTGGATGAAGTAATCACTGAGTCCGTATGCAGTCGACAGATCCATCCCGCCCTGAATACAGTATCTGGCTACCAGCGCGGTGGTTATAACGAAATGAAATTTCAGATTCTGCAGAGGGTCATCGGACAGTCGGCCGAGGCCGGGCTTGTCCACCAGAGGATCCTTACAAAGCTCCTTCACCTTCTCCACATCACCGGCTTTGATACTGCTGTAAAACTCGATCTCCGGGTTATAGGGAGCACGGAAAAATTCGTCCTCTCTCTGCACGAAATCCTTATAAAAAAGCTCTTTGTTATAGTCCATAAAAACGGCTCCTTTTTTTTATTAAAACTGCCAATTACATCATATCAGAAAAACGACAAAAGTGAAATGAAAAAGATATATCAAAACTGCCGGGTTTTGTATATTCTAATTAGCTTATAGTTCGTAAAAACAAAAGAAGGGAGTCGTTAAAATGACAAAAGGAAAACTGCAAGCAACCAAAAAGGCGTTTGCTGTGTTCATGTCTGCGGCGCTGACGGTTTCATTCTTCGGACCCATGGGTGGTGTATATGCCAGCGAACCGGATCCCACAGATCCCATCGCAAATGCATATAGCGATGAAGGCTACCACCTGGTTTGGAATGATGAGTTCAGTGATGATGAACTGAATACGGCGAACTGGAACGTGGAAACGCATGATCCGGGATGGGTAAATAATGAGCTTCAGACCTACACAGACCTGGATGCAGGGAACATCCAGGTGAATGACGGGAAGCTCAAAATCTACCCGAAGGCAAAGAACAAAAAACAAGGCAGTGTAGTAGACGTGCTGGGAGGAAAAGGCTTTGATGGCTGGACAGGAGATGACAGTCAGAACGCGACAGCCACCATTTCCGAAGGAAAGGCAACGGTAGTGATCAATGCTGCCGGATCGAATGCATGGGATGCACAATTCCAGAAGGCAGGTTTGACACTGACAGAAGGACATGAGTACAGACTTTCCATGAAGGCAAAAGCCGGAACAGACAGAAAGGTCCAGCTGAACATTACCAATACGGCCAATTATGCCTCTATTGCAGATAAAACGTTCACTGTGGGAACGGATTCAACGGACTTAGTTCTGGACTTTACCATGAAAGCATGTGATCCGGGGAATGCAGCGGCTCAGATCAATCTTGGTAATTTCGGGGATGGAGAAGCAGACTCCGCACTTACAACCATTGAGTTCTCCCAGGTGACTTTGATCGACCTTTCCGGCTGCGGTTCCGGTGCAACTGCGTTATCTGGGTTTTATGGCTGGAAAGGAAATGCTCGCGTATCGGTTACCCCCGGCACAGACGGAGCGGCTACAGTAGTGATTGAGAGCGTTGGAGATAATAAATGGGATGCACAGTTCCAGAAGGCAGGCCTGACTCTGATCAATGGACATAAATACAAGGCTTCCTTTAAGGCGAAGGCTGAAACACCCAGAATGATAGCGATTAATCTCTGTGAAACCAAAAATTATGGAACCTTTGATGGTGGTAAGGAAATAGAGATCGGTACGACGGATACTCTGTGTGAGACTGTATTTACCATGGGTGAGGCCGATGAGGGAAAAGCTGCTCTTCAGATCAATCTCGGTAATTTCGGGGATGGAGACAGTGCACTCACCACAATTGAATTTTCGGACCTCGTACTTGAAGATCTTGATGCGGAACCGGAGGAAGAGACCGATGAGTTTAATCTCAGTGATTATTCCTTCACATCCGGACGTGTCAACACTCAGAACAAGCAGGATTTCACATACGGACGTTTTGAGGCAAAAATCAAGGTGCCGGCAGGCAAGGGATATCTCCCCGCATTCTGGCTGATGGCTACGGATGAGCAGAATTACGGACAGTGGCCCCTCTGCGGTGAGATGGACATTATGGAGGTTCTCGGAAATGAACTGGAGACTTCCTATCATACGATCCATTACGGAGATCCTGAGCATTCTGAGAGCCAGGGAAAGAAGACACTTACAGACGGAACCACATTTGCGGATGATTTCCATGTATATTCCTTTGACTGGGAGCCGGGTCTTCTCGTCTGGTATGTGGACGGTGATGAGGTTTACCGGACTTCTGAATGGGCTTCCGGTCGTGATGAGGAAAGCACACTTACATATCCCGCACCCTTTGATCAGGACTTCTACGTGATCCTGAATCTGGCTGTCGGCGGTGACTGGCCGAAGGATCCGGATCAGGCAGCTGTAGAGGATATGGAGAATCAGAAGCTTGAAGTGGATTATGTAAGAGTATATCAGAAGAATGCAGCTGAGTATAAGGAGATGGAAGACACCGTAAAGAAGCCGGAAACAACCGTAGTACGTAAGACTCCGGATGCAGAAGGCAACTATATCACAAACGGTGATTTTTCCAAGGAGCTTAAGTCGGAAGACAGTGACGAGGATAATTTCACACTTCATCTTGAGAAGGAGAATGAAGGAACAACTGCTACAGTAAGCAATAATGAGCTTACGGTGACTCCTGTAGGAGAGAGCCTGTATCTCCACAGTGTTCAGGTAAAGCAGAATGGCATCCCGATGGTTCGCGGATGGAATTACACATTTTCCTATGATGCATATGCAGATGTGGATGATGGTGCCACCAAGCAGATCACTGCTGATGTCAAGGGGCCGAACAGAGGCTGGGCGGTATACTATGCAAGTGAAGATCAGCTGACAAATGAGTGGCAGACATTTACACATACCTTCACTTATGAAGCAAAAACAGATGAAACTGCAGTCGTTGAGTTCAACATGGGAGCCCAGGGGGCTGATGTTCCGGTTCACATTTCAAATGTAAAGCTGATCGCTTCAGGGGAAGAGGTAGAAGTTCCCTCGAAGACGGTCAGAGCAGATGGAAATTACGTTTACAACGGAACCTTTGATCAGGGCGAAGGACGCCTCGGATATTGGGAAGTTGATACAAATGAAAATGATGAAAGTGAAGTAATCGTAACAAATGAGATCGTAGAAAATGGAAGACAGAGAGAGCTTCAGGCGAAGATCGTAGTTCCGGATCGTGCAACCGAACTGGATCCGGTAGTCGTAAAGCAGGAAGATATCGCTCCGATCCTCCAGGGATCCTACTTCTTCAGCTTTGACGCTTATAAAGTCGACGGCGATGAAGGTGAAACAGACGGAATGAAGGCAATTGTAGCCGGCAGGAAGTTCATGCCGGAGCTTTCAGACCAGAAACAGTCATTTAAATACACGGTACTGTATGACGAGGACAATTCAAGAGAAGAATCGGACGTATTCTTCATCTTCTACAAGCCGGGTACCTATTATCTGGATAATGTAAAGCTGGTGGAAACCGAGCTCCTTAAGAACGGATCCTTCGATTCCGGAAAAGCATGCTATCAGACCGGCAATTATGAAGAGGGTAAGGCAAAGTTCACCATAGTACCTGAGGTGGATGATCATAAGCAGGTCATGGACGTTGATATCGAGGATATCGGCAAACAGGACTGGAATGTTCAGATGAAGCAGAGTGGCATAACACTTGAGCAGGGCAAGAAGTACAGACTCACATTTGATGCAAAGGCATCTGCAAACCGCGTAGTCAGTGTGTCCATGCAGAGAGACGGATCTGCGGACAACAAGTGGGTGACCTATTCCTCAGGAACCGGAAAATATGATCTTACATCTGCGTGGAATACCTACGGATGTGAATTCGTAATGGAATCTGAAACCGATGATAATGCACTCTTCAGTGTTGCACTTGGCTATCTGGGTGAAGAGGTAAGCGCTCATCATGTATATTTCGACAATATCAGACTTGTTGAATTAGATGCAGAAGGAAAGGAAGTTGATATTCTGGACGTTTCACCAGTTTCACCTGTAGATGAGACAGGAGAGACCTATGAAATGCCGGCAGATGAGAAGGCAGACGTTGAAGCGGCAAATGATGTTAAGGAATTGTTTGATCTGATTCCTTCGGCAGATAAAATTACACTGGAGGACCAGAGCACCGTCGAAGCAGCAAGAGAAGCATACGATAAGCTGTCGGATGACCAGAAGGCGAAGTTTAAACCGGAAACTCTGGAGATCCTTGAGAAAGCTGAAGCTAAAATCGCAGCAGCAAAGCAGGCAAAGGATGATAAAGATGCTGAAGCAGCAAGTGATGTGGAAGATGTGATCAAAGCTCTTCCGGATGCTTCCAATATCACCACGGCTTATAAGGCAGCGATCGAAGCGGCAAGAAAGGCTTACAATGGATTATCAGCTGATCAGAAGGCAAAGGTCGATGCAACGGTTCTTTCGAAGCTGACAGCAGCAGAGAAGGCACTTCAGGATGCTCAGAAAAAGGAAGAAGAGAAGAAGGCGTCTGATAAGGCTAAGGATGACAAGATTGCAACTGACAAGGCAGCAGCTAAGGCGTTTACCGACGCCATCGCCAAGGTTCCTCCGAAGGATAAGGTAGTACTGTCAGATGAGGCAATGATCAAGGCGGCAAGAAATGCATATTCGAAGCTTACAGCTGATCAGAAGAAGTATGTTTCCAAGGCGGATCTGAATAAGCTGACAGAAGCTGAAGAAGGTTTGACGATCGCATATGATAAGGAAGCAGCAAGGAAGGTTACCCAGAAGATCAACAAGCTTCCTGCAGCCAAGAATATCAAGACAACCCATAAGAAGAAGATCACAGCGGTGAATAAGGCATATAAGGCTTTGACGAAGGCGCAGAAGGGATATGTAACCAAAACTACAAAGAACAGACTGAAGAAAGCTAAGCAGGCACTGAAGGTGGCTACGGATAAGGCGGCGGCAAAGAAGGTTACCCAGAAGATCAACAAGCTTCCTGCAGCAAAGAAGATCACCACAAGTAACAGCAAGAGCATTGCCGCAGTAACCAAAGCATACAAGAGTCTGACCACAGCTCAGAAGAAGTATGTGAGCGCAACAACAAAGAAGAGACTGAAGACAGCAAAGAACGCGCTGAAGGATGCTACCGATGAGGCAGCAGCAAAGAAGGTTATGCGGAAGATCTTTAAGCTTCCGGTAGCAAAGAAGGTTAAGGCTTCAAATCAGAAAGCGATCCAGGCGGCAAGAGAGGCTTATTCAGCTCTGACAAAGGCACAGAAGGAATATGTGACACAGGCAGCAAAGAAGAGACTGAGAGCGGCTGAAAAGGCATTAAAAGCACTGAAATAACGATTCCCTCTCATAAGCGGTCTCCCTGGTCATCGGAGTTATCCGGTGGCCAGGGAGATTTTGCCGTTTACCATATTCTATTGGATCAGCGCACCGGTTTTGTCAAATGTATATCTTACGCCCTCGATGGTCTTTGTTCCTGTGACCATGACACCATTCGGATTGAAATAATATTTCTGTCCGTCGATCTTCTTCCATCCGGTGATCATGACGCCGTTGGATTTGAAATAATACTTCTTCCCGTTGATCTTCTTCCAGCCTGTGACCATGGAACCCTTCTTATCGAAATAATACTTCTGTTCGTCGATGGTCAGCCAGCCGGTTGCCATGGGGCCCTTCGGCTTGAAGTAATACTTCTGTCCGTCGATCTTCTTCCATCCGGTATACATGGCACCGTTGTTTTTGAAGAAGTACTTCTTCCCCTCAATCTTCTTCAGACCGGTTACCATGTATTTATTTGCAATATAATACCATTGATTTCCAGATTTCACCCATGCATGGCGGGCATTCAGTCCCTTCGGATAGGTATATCTCCATCCCTTGGAATCCTTCACCCATTTGCCGGAGGTTGACAAGGGAGAGATAAAATGATATCCCACATCGAAATGATGCCGGCTTCCGAGGACATCTTTCCCGCTGATCATATAGTTCCAGCCGATGCGTGCCACATCACCCCAGTTTCCGTCGCCGGTCAGAAGGTATTTTCCTTCGCGTCTCAGCACCACGAACCAGTGTCCGGAGCCTTCACTTGTCAGGTGGACCACATCGCCTGCGCGGATCTGACTGGGATCCTTGTAGGAATCACGGCTTGTAATGCCATCGATCCCGTAGCAGTATTTGGTGAAGTCCGCACAGTAGGCTGCACATCCCGAGGCACCGGATTTGGAGAGCTTCGGGTGAATGTTTGCCCAGGGCGCCCCGGTGGTGTAATCCGGGTGATTCGCGAATTTGTCGAATTTGTCGATCCCGGTATATGGGATCGTCCCATATTCATAATACGGAATGGCGGCATCAGATGTCATCGGATACGAGTTCAGAACGATGACAATGGCCAGAAGCATTGCGACGAGCAGCTTGAGTTTCTTTCTTTTGTTCATTTGCCCTTCTCCTTTTCTTTGATAAAAAGATTATAGCACAGATGGTCAATGGGGACATACACAAGTTTTTGTCCTGTTTTTTTAATATGGGTCTGTTCCTTTTTTTATAATCATAGTATAATCAGAGTCAGGGTAAGTAGAATCAATCCACGCTTGCGTGGGAGATAGGGGGTTATTTATGTTACACGCATTTACAAGGAATTATAATGATCTTTCGACAGAGGCAGGCTTCCAGTTTGAGTATTATTGTGACTGCTGTGGAAATGGATTCAAGAGCTCTTTCATGGAATCTTCAACCTATGAGAAGCAGAAGCGGACAGAACGCTTCGGCGGCTTCTCCGGTGCGCTGGGCGGAATGTTCGGCGGTTTCGGAGGAAACATCGGTTCCACACTGGAACGGGGCGCTTCTCTGATGGGAGACCGTCTGTCAAATCAGTCTCCCCAGTGGCGGAAGGAGCAGGAGGCGGCCTTTGATGCGGCGCAGGAAGAGGTTCGAGGTCAGTTCCGGAAATGCCCGGGCTGCAATCGCTGGGTCTGTGAAACCGATTGCTGGAATGAAGATGAGGGTCTCTGCGTGGAATGTGCACCCAGAGAGGCCAGTTATGTGGCAAAGGCCAGAAATGAAGCCATGCGCCGGAATATCGATGAGGCAGCGGAGACCGCTGTGGTATGGCAGGGTAAGATAGAAACCCGTACGACGGTATGTCCGAATTGCGGGAAGCCGGCAGGAACCGGAAAATTCTGCAATGAGTGCGGAGCGCCTCTGGGCAGTCAGCGTTGTCCGAACTGCGGAGCGGAAGTGGCTCTGGGCTTGAAGTTCTGCGGAGAATGCGGTACGCCGATGCAGAAATCCTATAAATGTATCAGCTGTGGATTCGAGAATCCTCCGGGAACTAAATTCTGCGGAGAGTGCGGAACCAAGCTGTGACCGGATCGACAGGGAGGAACGTATGAAATATACGGCAAAGATCGAAATTCCTTCCGAAGCCTTCTGCAGGGAGGAATCGACGATCAGCATTGGGAAGGAAGGAATCGGAATTCCGGGAAGGATGATCGATTTCTCGCAGCTTTCAGGCCTGAAGCCCATTAATCATGCGGTATTTCTGACGCTGATGGATGGAAAGGAAGTGAAGATCTCCATGCTGGGATTTTCCTTCGACGGATTCTGGGAGGAACTGGTCCGCTGCTTCGGTGAGCGGACGAAGGATGCACTCTTCATAGAAGAAGAGAAGATCATGAGCTGTGAAGCGGAATATGAGATCCCGGGGAACAGCATCATGGACCGGACCGCAGGCAGAGGCAGGGTGGAGCTCTATACGGATTCAGTGGTCATTCTTCCCGAGAACAGCCATGCAGTTCGGGTTCCTCTCTGTTATGCGGAGAGCGTCGTTCTGGACGGGTATCTGATCCGGATCAGAATGCGGACGGGAGAAACCTTCATGGTGGGCCGCATGGGATATGATACGCATCCCTTTGCGGAACGCTGCGAACGGCAGATGCAGCAGGTGAAGAAGCGGAGAGCTGCACATCTGCATACGGTTCAGACACAGGAGCCTTTTACGGAGAAGGGGCTCTTCCGTACGGACGAAGAGGAGGCATACTGGCTTGCGGCATACGGAAAGCAGGGCTGTGCCGTGGAGCTCTTCACCGGGGAGAAGGCTGCCACATATCTGTATCATTTTCAGGACCGGGAGAAGTTCCGGATCCGCCTGGAGGAAGCCATGGAGGCGGTTGGCAGTCACAGAGAGCTGATCTATCTCTCCGATGAGGAAATGAAGGAGAAACCACTGTATGTCATGGCGGTTCACCGGTCCGAAGCGGTGCTGTTTCTGCGGAGCTGTTCGGCCGGCAGGATCATTCACTCCGCTGCGCATGCGGAAAAACTGAAACAGTTTTTAATCGAATCTTAATCTTCGCCAAAAGATTTATTCATTTTGGGTTGGTACAATAAGCCCATCAAATGATAAATCAGACAGCCCGCAGGGCAGGAGGATACGAAGATGACTGAATTCGAAAAGGCTGAGTTGATCAGACAGCGTGCAAATGTAAGTTTTGAAGAGGCAAGAGATGCATTGAATGCCTGTGGTGGTGATCCGCTGGATGCAATGCTTTATCTGGAAAGACTCGGACATGTGAACAGAGCTGTAGGAACCGGCAGCAGACCTTCCGGCAGTTCCTCCGAGTATACAAATACAAGATATACTTCGGATCCGGTTCCGCCCCGGGGATACAACGGGAACTACGGTCCGACGGAAAGCAGATCGGAAGGCTTTCTGAGCAGACTGCTTCGGAAGAGTGTGGAAAATGATCTGGTGGTATCCCAGCACGGGTTTGTAAAATTCCGTGTACCGATCCTGGCATTTGTGCTTGCATTGATCTTCTTTAACGCCATCACACTGATAGCGATGATCGTATCACTGTTCTTCGGTGTTACATACCGGATTGAAGGCAAGGCGGATACGGCTGAACTGAATCGTGCCATGGAACAGGTTGGCAACAGAGCGGCAAACTGGTGGGAGAATCGGAACGTCAGCCCGGAAGTCAGGGATCTCTGCCGGAAGTATGATAACATGGATAGAAAATAACAGATCAGAAAATGAATAACCTATAGAACCACGAAACGAAGATCAAGCCGGGTGTTATGCCCGGCTTGATTTTCGTTCCTGTTTGTTTTTGTACATGTCCGCATCCGATCGTTCGATGGCACTCAGGAGGGATTCCTGAGTCTCAGTGATCGTGGCGGAACCAAAGGATACGCTCAGATTCCGGTCATGGATCCGGAAGATATCCTCCATTTCGTGAAGCATTTTCAGATAATACTGTGCTTTCGCCTCGTCGGTTCTCGGGAGAATGATCAGAAATTCATCTCCGCCCATCCGGCAGATCACACTTTTCTCCGGCAGGATGGATTTCATCAGGGTGACGGACATGCGGATGTACTCGTCGCCCACCATATGTCCGAACTGATCATTCACCATCTTCAGATCATCACAGTCGGCGGAAATGACGCTCAGCGGATAGTCGCTCTGTTTGATGGTGTGAAGGAAGACATCCATGTATGCGCGGTTATAAAGACCGGTCAGCTCATCCGTAAAGGACATTTTCTCCAGCTTGCGTTTCAGAAGCTCCTGTTCGGTCACATCATTGATCAGAGCGATGATCCCCCGGATGCGTCCGTCCTCATACTTCAGAGGCTCTTTAATGATCTGCAGGAATTCCTGCTTTCCGTCCTCATTTTCCTCGATCACGTAGGAAGTTCCCACGCCGGATTTGATCATTTTCATGTCGGATTCATATGCCCGTTTTGCATTTTCCGTATCCTTCCGGATCTCCATATCTGTCTTACCGACGATGGTCCAGTCCGGGTCGTCATAATGCTCCAGATGATGCCAGTACTGGGTGCAGAATACATATCGTCCGCGTGCGTCCTTCAGATAGATGAGAGACGGGAGTACCTGCAGCATTCTTGCGAATTCGGAGAAGGAAACGGAATTGACCATCTGCCCTGTGCGCCGGATGCGGTTTTTTACAACCTCCGGTGAGTCGCCGAAGTAGATGATGTCCAGAACCGGATCCTGCAGATACTGCTCATCCTTTGCATGGTGTTCCTCATCGGTCAGGACCAGGACGGGGATGGCGAAGATCACGGAGTTGTTCATTTTGATAAAGGAGAAGAGTTCTTCCACCTTGGACAGATCGGAGGGATGAACGACGATCACTGCGTCCACATTTGCAGGATCCTCATCCAGACGCCGGATCAGAGTATCCGTATCGGACAGGACGGTTACCTGATATGTATCCGTTACTGCCTTCCGGATAAATGAGGCTCCGGACTCATTTCCGGTCTCTAAAATGATGATTTCCTTCATTGCTGTATACCTCGCATGTATGTGTTATGTCAACTGATTGCTGCCATGACTGATTTAGGAAAAATGATAGTCACACTCATACACATATAGTATACATCAGATAGGATATGGGAAACAAGTCCGGTTTCATTTGTTTTCCGGGTTTATGCTTTGACTTCAAATCCGTGGTGCTGCCTCCGGCGTTTAAAATAAGAAATATCTCCGGCATCTGAGGATGACCGGAGATATTTATGGTGGTGTCCTGACGACGTACGCTTGCAGGTTTTAACCGTACTACATAACCTTCTTTACCAGGTACAGGAACTCTGCCTTGAAGTCATCATCCATCACACCGGGAAGAACCTTCAGGCGATCGTAGATTTCCTGATAGCTTGCAGTTCCGCTGTACTCGGATTTGCGAAGCAGCATTCCGAATTCTGCTACACCTGCTGCGAATGCTGTGTCGGCATCCATTTCCTCTTCCAGCATGTCTTTGGTCACCGGATAGGTGAGGAGCTGGCTTTCGGATGCATCGGGCTCCTTGTAGCGGATGTTTACTGCCAGGAGCTCGTCCTTGGAGGGTGCATCTTCCCGGTCACTGGCTGCGGTCACGGTTGTGTCTTTGTCCTTTGTATCATTTCCGTAGCGGCTCTCAACCTTGGAAATGTCGTAGCTGGAATCAACGGGAACGACCTCGTACAGTACGGTTACTGTCTGGCCGGAGCCCACCTCGCCGCCGTCCTTCTTATCATTTGCGAAATCCTCAGCTGCCATTTCACGGTTTTCGTATCCGATCAGTCGATAACCCTTTACCTGCTCGGGATTGAATTCTACCTGGAACTTCACATCCTTTGCTACGGTATAGAGGGTGGACCACATTTCGTCCTTCAGTACGCGGCTGGCTTCTGCAGTGCAGTCGATGAAAGAGTAGTTTCCGTTTCCGTAGTCTGCAAGTGCTTCCATCTTGCTGTCCTTATAGTTTCCGTTTCCGAAGCCCAGGCAGGAGAGGAAGACACCGGTTTCTCTTTTCTCTTCTACAAGCTTGATCAGATCTGCCTCTGAAGAAGCGCCTACATTCAGATCTCCGTCAGTTGCAAGGATGATGCGGTTATTTCCGCCCTTGATGAAATACTTCTCAGCGATCTCATATGCTCTTAAGATACCGCCTTCACCGTTGGTGCTGCCGTAAGCTGCGAGGGCGTTGACTGCGGATTTGATCTTCTCCTGCTCCGAGCCCTTTGCGCCTTCCAGAACCACTTCGTCGGTACCGGCGTAGGTGACGATGGAAATTGTGTCCTCGTCACTCAGGTTTTCTGCAAGGATGTTAAATGCCTTCTGTGCCAGCGGCAGCTTGTTGTTGTCAAACATGGAGCCTGAGGTGTCGATCAGGAAGACGATGTTGGATCCGCCCTTGGGTGCGATCTCTTCAGCCTTAACGCCGACTCTGAGAAGCAGTGTGTCCTTGTTCCAGGGGCACTGGGTGAGTGCTGTGGTAACGCCGAATTTATCATCGCCCTTGGGTGCTTCATAATCGTAATGGAAGTAGTTGATCATTTCCTCGATCCGGATGGCCGAATCACTGATCCCGTAACCGTCCCCTTCAAAAAGGCTCCGGCGCAGGTTTGTATAGGTTGCGGTATCCACATCTGCACCGAAGGTGGAGAAAGGACTTGTGGCTACCGACTGGAATCCGGATTCCTTGATGTTGTTGTATTCTTCTGTGTTCCAGTTCGTGGTATCGATCCAGTCCTGAGGAGCATCTGTTATATATGTGCCGGCGCCGCCCTCCACAGCACCGACCGCTTCATCGGATGCTTCATATTCCATGGCCGGAGCCATTTGATTTAATGTGGCACCCTTCGTTCTATTTGAGAAGAGGCTTTCTTCATCATACATGTAGTTACCGTCGTAGGTCTGACCGGCCTTTGCGATCCGGGCTTCGATCTCAGCATCCGAATACTGATAGGATGTGGTGGACGGTGTAGTCTGGGAGGCAGTGGTGGATCCCTCTGTATTGCTGCCGCATCCGGTCAGCAGGAATCCGGTTGTAAGCAGAAGGGCAGTTCCCTTTGCCAATGTGCGCTGGAATCGAATTTTCTTCATAATATAATCCTCCGTTCTATTTCAGATTTGTGTATCCTTTGATTCTCTGATCACGTGCTGTTGAATAGGATACGGACGGGTCGGAGGAATTTATGGAAAGAAATAAAAAAATTTTTTGAGTAATCCGCAACTGCCGTAATGACGGAATTTTCCGCCTCTGAAACCGGACGGAATCTGCCGGGAACATACAGTATCTATGTTATAATAACAAAGATAACGAAGAGATAACGAAGAACGAAGAGCAGAACGAAGAACGAAGAGAAACAATGTTGCACATTTGTTGCGCATATTCTGTTATACTTGGTATATCGACAGACCTGAAAAAATCCGTGGCGCTTCTGATGATCATGACTAAGACGAACCACAGCAAGGCGCAGAATGCGAATCAGAACGTGAATCAGAACGCGAATCAACAGAAGAAGGCCGGTGGCAGTAGGGTGAAAGGAAAATAATCGGGTGAGATTATGTCAACTTATGTGGTCGCGGATATACACGGAGAATACGATTTCTTCATGAAAATGCTGCAAAAACTGAATCTTCGGGATACGGACCATCTGTACATCCTGGGTGATGTTCTGGACAGAGGTCCTGCACCATTGAAGACACTCCTTAAGCTTATGGAAATGCCGAACGTTACCTGCATGCTGGGCAATCATGAACTGATGGCCCTGAAATGTCTGGAATTTCTGAGCAGGGAGATCACGGAAGAATCCATAGGGGATTTGGGCCTGGATTTTCTGGAAGGCTTCCTGGTATGGGCCCACTACAACGGGGGACAGGTGACCATAAATGAATTTATAAAGCTGGACCGGGAGACCCGAGAGGAGATCATCGCCTTCCTGAAGGAGCTTACGGTCTATCAGGAGCTTACCGTGGGCGGGAAGGAATATTTGCTGGTCCACGCCGGACTTGGGAATTTCCGCCCGAATAAGGCCCTGGATGAATATACCCTGGAGGAACTGGTCTGGGAACGGCCGGATTACAACAGGAAGTATTTCCGGAAGAAGTATGTGGTCACCGGACATACCCCCACACAGACCATTGAGGACAATCCCAGACCCGGATATATATTCCGGAAGAACAACCACATCGTCATCGACTGCGGTTGTCACTGGGAAGACGGTCGGCTGGGCGCCATCTGCCTGGACACCGGGGAGGAGTTCTATGTGGAGAGAAATGAAATAGACAACAAAGAGTAAACGAACATCCCGAACGACATCGTGAGTAAGATGAAGGAGAAGAAGCTCCTGGCCAATGGCAAGGGGATTCGATATAAGAGCCTGAAAAACGGAGAATTGAAGGACGAGTATATCGCCGGTGTTACAAAGAACCTTCGTCCCCGTAAGCTGAATACAGTAAGACGGCTCGCAAGAACCAATACAGGACCGGCTATGTGAAGGCCCCGTTAATACGGGGGGAAAGGAAGTAACTATGAAAATCACACGTTTTTGCCCGATCATCGTCACAAAAGATCCCGAATCCGTGATCAGCGTATTTGAGGCACTTGGCTTTGAGAAGCGCCACACCAAAAAGGACGTGGAAGGCGGAGCAAATGTTGCAGTCACCATGAAGGATGCTAACGGCTTCAGCGTTATTGTCGCAAAATCCGACAACGTTCCGAGGGACCTGACAGGTATCCAGATCAACGTAGACAATTTCGAAGAGACTTATGATTTCTTCATCGACAAGGGCTTTGTCAACCCGCGTGGAGATAAGGTTACAGAAACCAGTTCTTCGAAGGCGACTATGGTATTTGCTCCGTCAGGTTTCGCAATCAACATTGATGAGCACCTCAAAAACCGTGACTGATGGTCTCTGAAAACGTATAGGAAGGAGATTAGGGACGGTTCTTGTTCGGCCGTACGTACATGGAAAATGTACGTGCCGGCCGAACAAGAACCGTCCCTTTGTGCTCCCGGGCTACGCTGAGGCTTTTTGCTGCGTGCTATCGGTGTAAGCGGGCAAGTATTCAGTCCGGGTATTAAGGAACAGTTATACTAGGGAACCAGATGAATCACCTCATAATTACAGTGGGCGGAAGTCCGGAAGGGGTAGTACCAGCCGGCAATTCCGGGGCTGACATAGAGATGGGTGCTGCCGACCTGATAATCCCCGTAGACATATTTCTCGCCCATGAGGTAGATATATTTCAGAGGGAAGAACTGTCCGGCATGGCTGTGGCCGGACAGCTGAAGGTCCGCGCCCGTTTCCAGAATGTCCTGTTCCAGGAATGGATTATGATCCACGGTGAGAAGAAAAGAATCCCGGGAGACGGAAGGGAGCTTAGATACGCTGCATCGTCGGTCTCCCTCGCTGACATCTTCCCGTCCGAGGATGGTAAGATCATCCGCGAATTCCACAGCCTCGTCCTGCAGGATCCGGATTCCATTTGTTTCGATGGCAGCGGCAAGTACCTCAGGGGAATACTTTGCACCGCCGACGTAATCCCCTTTTTCCTGACGGTCATGATTTCCGTAGATGAAAAACACCGGTGAGGGAAGTGCCCCCAGCTTCCGGTAAATGCTCTTCATCTCCTCCGCGGTTGTATTCTCATCGGTAATATCCCCGCCCAACAGGACAAAGTCCGGTTTCAGTTCAGCAATCTCAGCCAGAGCATCATCCACGGTCTCTTCACTCTGGGCGGATCCGTAATGCAGATCCGACAGAAAGACTATGGTATATTCGTGGGTCAGTTTATCCGAGGTATAGGTATGTTCCTTCGGTCGGATGATCTGCATATTGACCGTACCGTAGATGAGATAGGCTGCCGTAAGGCACAGGCTGATCACAATCATGCATTTTGTAGCGGGAGTTCTCTTTCGGATGAGTCGGAAGATAAAGGCGAAAAGGTCCGTCCAGGCATCCGCGAAGAGGGCGATGCTGATGGCCATGGTGAGATAACCGGTCTTCCAGATCATGGGAATGGACAGTGCCATGCAGCAGAAAGCGAGGCCCACGGCCAGGAGTATTTTCAGGACAAAGGCTGTGATATGGACCCACGAAGCGTTCTTCCGGCGATACAGACGGTCAGCCAGCTGCAGAAGCACGTAGAATACGAGTGTCAGCGCAAACCATAAGAAATAGCGAAATGCGGTCAATTCTTGTTTCCTCTCTATTACTGATCAAAACCAGATCAAAATCCAGATCATCAATCGAATACGGCGGGTGTATATGTTGTAAAATCACTCGGCGCATTCGCCGGGTTATTTTAGAACATTTACACTGGAGATTATACGTCGGACGAAAGGGTGAGTCAACATACGCCTTAAATGACGCAGAAAAGCACTGAAAAGCTGACAAAAGTCCCGCCTTTCTGGTAGCTTTTGTGTTATAATAATACTTGGGTTTTTGCAGCATTTTTCTTCTGAAAAATCTGTTCCCGACGCTTGTCCTGCGAGATGAGGAATGAAGGAAAAGGATCAGAGGATGGTGCTGGGCAGCGATTGGAAATGTTTACACGATATATGCCGAAGATCAAATTTCCTTCGTAGAATTGCGAGAAAGCTATACCGTTTTGCATGACGGGAAATGAAATACGGAGCTTATCGTTCAAAAAGGGAAATAGAAAAAGCTTCGGACGAAAGGAATATAGATGAGTTTACACAGAATCCGGGATATCCTTGAGGCGGATTACGGTTGTGAGGAATGTCCGCCGGACGGTCCCCACGCGGTCCTGGTGCTGGAGGATGATAAGAGAATAGAGGTTTCCGAGAAATGGATCGCCGAACAGGAAATCGAAGAAGGGAAGCGGGTCTGGATTGGCGGAGACGGAGATGTAAGGAAGGCAATTCACGTAGTGGCAGCGGTGATCCTTGCGGAGATGCCGCGTGCTGAGAAGATGACATATGATGAGGAGATGTCGTGTGCCGGAGAGATGACATATGCTGAGGATGTGCCGTGTGCTGAGGGGATGGCGGATGCAGACATTTCCATGAATACAGATGATCTCCGGGGCACAAAGATATTCGCCACCCAGCGTGGCTACGGCGACTTTAAGGACGGCTGGGAATTCCCCGGCGGAAAGGTGGAACCGGATGAAACACCGGAGCAGGCCATCGTCCGTGAGATCCGGGAGGAACTGGATACGGAGATCCGGGTGGAGCGATACATCGATACCATAGAGTATGATTATCCGGAGTTTCATTTATCTATGGATTGTTTTCTCTGCAGTGTCCTGTCCGGGGAGCTGACGCTGAAGGAGCATGAGGCGGCCAGGTGGCTGACGGTGGAGGAACTGGATGCGGTGGAATGGCTTCCGGCGGACCGGACAATCATTGGAAAGTTATGTAAACTGCTTCGAGATGGAGTGTAGAACTGGGGAAAAAGGATGGGAAAGAAGATACCAATAACTTCATACGACACCATTTTCTGGCGTATCAGCGGGATGCGTGTGACCCAGGAGTACGAGATCGTGAAGAGGGGCGTTCAGGCGGAAGTGTCGGAGTACGAGATGTACTGTGTTACCGGCGGTGGTTGGGAACGGCAGCTGCAGCGGAGTGTGCTCTGCTCGGAGGAGCGGATGCTGGAATTGCTGAATGCATTTCCGGTGATGAAATGGGATGGCTTTCATGGGAAGCACCCCCGGGGAGTGCTGGACGGAGAAATGTTCTCCTTTCAGGCAACGGTCAATGACGGGATAAGCATACATGCAGAGGGCTCGGCGAATTTTCCGAAGGGATTTCATGAGTTCCGCAGGGCGATACATTTGCTGCTAAATGAAGGTGGGAATGCCTGAGAAAGCAATGTGTGAAGGCGGACCGGAGGACCATTTGCAAGCTATGAAAAATGCTACAGGGTGGTGACTTCTTGCTGTGCAGGAGTGGATACCGGCCGGAGCAGAAGCTTCCGACGGAGCATCTCCGGGCGGAAGGAATGACTGTGAGAAGGATATCCCTCATGAAATCCGAGAGAGGGAAGAACGGGATGGTGTATACCGAGATCGGGGGGTGAAGTGTGAGTAGAAGGTAAAGGAGGAAGCTATGGCGGCACCGGATACAGAGCTGGCCAGATTTGTGGCAAAGGAGATCAGAAAATATGAGGGGATCATGGTTCCCGTCAAGGCAGGGAATGCGGAGCGGATTTTTACCTAGAAGGTTCCCATAGAGAAGCTTCATCCGAATCCCGATGATGAGTTCTGCAGCAAGACCGTCGGTCCGAACTACAGCATTTACAATCGCTACGTCCGGACATTTCAGCGGTTTGGATCCATGGATCAGAGCGTCGCGGATGAACCTATCACGGTGGAGAAAATATGAGAGTCTCATTTGATCTGGATGAGGTTCTGTCTGTGCGGCCGGAAACGCATAAGACGGAACC
>CADBOW010000093.1 GCA_902796375.1 uncultured Lachnospiraceae bacterium
AAGGGAAAGACGGCTCCACATGGGCATCTCCTTCCATAATGATCGGACGGTAACTGATGGCAATCTTATCAAATAATATGTAGAGACCGAATACCACCACATACAGTCCCCCCAGCAGAAGGATCGCACGATCCACCTTCAGAAGGCTCTTTCTCTGAATCAGCTGAATCAGCCCCAGCAGGGCGAAGACTCCAACCAGTCCCAGCGTCAGATATCCCAGGATCTCCGTCAGTTTAAATAAGGTGTTGTTCTCTCCGGTCATATCATGAAATGCTTTATTCATACCTGAAAGTCCGATGGACGTGTCCTCCGGTCCGATGGCTGCCACATCAACCTTACGGATCAGAAGGATCAGTACGAAAAACAGAATAAAACATACAACAGACAGGATAAATTTGGTTTTGGTTTTCATCATGAAACTCCTCTTCTTCATTATTTTGACCGACCCGTCACCGGATCAGGTGGAACCGACCCGGATATAATCCTTCTCCTTACGATAGGCGGCAGGCGTCTCACCGGTCAGATTCTTAAATGCTGCCGTAAATGCGCTCTGAGAAGAAAAACCCAGGGAATATGCGATATCCGAGATGCTGTGTTCCGACTGCCGGAGCATGTTCTTTGCCGTATTGATCTTTACATTCAGGATATATGCCTTCACAGTCGTTCCCACCTCTCCCGCAAAAAGCTTAGAAAAGTAACTGGGATGCAGGCCCTCCACCTCGGCCAGCTGCTCCATTTTCAGCGGCTGATGCAGATGATCATAAATGTAGTCGATCGCATGCCTTACATGCAGCGAGTATCCCCGGGCGCTTTTCTGCATCTCCCGCATGCGGCCGGCGAAATCCAGCTGCGCCTGTCCCAGCAGATCCAGAACCTCATCCACCTTCTTTGCCGTATCCGCCTGCTGGATATAAATATCGCTGATGGTATAGGCCTCGGAATGAGGCATCCCCGCATCGACACACATCCGGGCGATCACCCCGATGGATACTACAAGATGATAGATGGAATTCCGGAGCGGATTCTGCGAAAGCACGCCCTTTCCCTCGAAGAAATTGCGACGAACTTCTTCATAATTGCTTTTCACCTTTTCCACCCGTCCGTTTACGATATCTTCATATCGGGAGAATTCCTTCCGGACGTCCGTTCGGACAAATTCCTCGTCTCTCTGAACATATAATCTGTAATTCAGCTCCTTATTTGTATTCATAAACGCACCCTTCTCGAATACATACAAACAGACCGTGATCATTCTATCATCTTTTACAAGATTATGCCACAGAATTATAAAACAAACCAAACAATTGATAAAAACATTTTATTAAACATGTTTAAATCAGAATCAGAAAGACAGAAACGGACCACCCGCAGATTTCGAAAATCTACATCGGAGACAGCATTATGAGAAACACCAAATCAGTAAAAATCGAAAAGAAAAGCAACATTTCCGATTTCACATCAGGAAATCCCAGGAAGCAGATTCTGGGCTTCTTCTGGCCTCTTCTTATGACCAGCATGCTCCAGCAGCTGTATAACTTCGTGGATACCATGATCGTAGGAAAGGGACTGGGGGATAACGCTCTGGCTGCCGTGGGAAACATGGGATCCCTGTTCTTCATGGTGATCGGATTCTCCCTGGGACTCTCCAACGGTTTCGGCGTCCTGATCGCCCAGAGCTTCGGAGCAAAGAATATGGAAATGCTCCGCCGCAATATCGCAGGGACCATCAAGCTGGCCGCAGGTATCGCCGTTATCCTTACCACCGCCAGCATCCTGCTCCTGCCTTCCGCGCTCCGCCTTATGCGGACCGATGAAGTGATCATGGCTGACAGTCTTCTGTACGGCTATATCATATTCGGAGGCGTTGCAACCTCCATCCTGTACAATGTCACCTCCTGTATGCTCCGCTCCCTGGGCGACAGCAAAACCCCCCTGAAGGCGATCATTGCATCCTCTGTACTGAACCTGGCACTGGATTCACTGTTTATCTTCATACTTCACACCGGTGTTGAGGGGGCGGCTATCGCAACGGTCATATCACAGATCGCATCATCCCTGATCTGTATCCGGCAGCTGCGACGGATCGAATTCATCCGGCTGAAGCGAAGCGATTTTCATAACAGTTCCAAGCTCTATCTGAACCTGTTGAAAAACGGTCTTCCCATGGCCTTCATGAATTCCATCACGGCCATCGGCTGTATGGCTGTTCAGTCCTTCGTAAATTCCTACGGAGTTGCCTATACCAGCGCTTACTCCGTATGCAGCAAATACATCAACCTGTTTATGAATCCGGCATGCACCGCCGGAAATGCCATGAGTGCCTTTACCAGCCAGAACTACGGTGCCGGAAATTATGAGCGTATCCGTGAGGGACTTCGCATCTGTATGGGCATTGCGCTCATATCCTATGTGATCCTGGGCTCTGTCATGATCTTCCTGTCTCATTCCCTGGCAACATTCATGCTGGAAGGAACGCATCAGATCGAGCTTGCGGAACAGTATTTCCCGGTTGCAGGTGCCATGCTGATCTTTGTAGATGTGCTCTTTGTATTCCGAAGTGGCGTACAGGGCATGGGGCGCCCTCTGATCCCCATGTGTTCCGGTATTCTGGAAATGCTCATGCGGGTCTTCGTGATCGCCTTCTTTATGAACGGTCTCGGATTCAGGGCCACCGCATATGCGGAAGCTTCCGCATGGATCGCAGCCGCAGCTCTGAACGCGGTTGCATTCTTCCGGATCCTCCTGCCCCGACTCCACTCCAATGAACGACACTCGTTATTCTCTCTCCGGAGAACTACGAAGCAGCCCTCCTGACAAAATCCAAAGCAGAAAGCCCGCGGCATTGCAACGAATGCCACGGGCTTTCCTTAAATATTCATTTCTGTATTATAACCTGTGGATCTCCTGTGCAGTCAGAAGATCATCTACCGTATCCACCTCAGTCCATTTCATCCCTGCAATATCCTCGGTGAAAAGCTGGAAATCATGGAACATGATCATCTGTACCAGGCTGTCCTCAAAATACTGATCATACATATTCTCATGGATCATGCTGTCGATCTCCTCCTTCAGAAGTCGGGAGGATACGGGATCCAGCTTCGTCATGCAGCAGTAACGGGCCGTGAAATTCTCCAGCTTCTTGCTCATCACAAGCACCTGATCATCCCGGGCCACCACATTGTATGCGCCGGGCATTTCCACACTGCTGTCCACCAGTACATAAGGATGATCTGTGGGAACCACCAGATAGGACCGGATGATCTCCTCGGAGAAGACCACATCCCCGTTCACAACGGCTACATTTTCCCGTTCCAGATATTCACGTGCAAACCAGAGAGAGGAAATGGAATTCGTCACCTCATAGAAGGGATTCACCACGAACCGGACATTCTCCTCCGCCAGCTCTTCTCTGATCACATCCGCCTTATATCCGACAACCACCACGATCTCCGCGCTCTTGTCGGCCTTCCGGATGCTGCGTACCATCCGCTGCAGTACAGTAGTATTCTCATCCAGCCTGAAGCTGGTCTTGGCATATTTAAGTGTCAGGGGGTGCAGGCTGCTGCCCTTCCCTGCGGCTAATATGATATATGTCATTCCTTCCCCTCCTTGAACGCTTCGATCTCATCATTCATAAAGCTCAGATCCTGCATCGTACAATGAACTGCCGCCTCCTTCGCAGCCTCATATGCCGCGGGGTCCACCTCAACCCCATACATGGGGAGGGCCAGCAGAGAATAATTCTTGGCAAAATGATACCACTGTTCCTTCAATGCCCCCACAGCCTGTCCCTTGCTGATCTTCAGCATGGTCCAGTGCATATAGAAAAATCCGGTGATGGCAATATACGCATAAAAATGACGTTTCTGCTTCTCCGTCGGCTTACGGCGGTAATAGGTGAACAGAATACGATCCACATCTGCCAGCTTATGCTCTCCGCCGCAGACATAGGAACCGATATCAAATCCCGGATCTCCGTATCCGCCATATTCCCAGTCGATGAGATAGATCTCTTCCTTGTTGATCAGGAAGTTCTCATCCCTGGCATCGCCGTGAATATTGCATTTCCGGATCCCATCGGTCTTCGCCAGCTCAGCCAGCTGATAAACCCGATCCCGGATCTCCTCAAAGAGAGGAAAATGTCCGTATTTGTCCGGATCGATCTGTGCCTTGATCCCCTCCGCCTTTTTGATCACGTCAAAATTCCATCTCACGTGACAGGGTGCCTTATGCAGACGACGGAACAGCATCACTGCACGAACCATGTCATTCAGGCTGTTATAGTCGAAATCCACATGCTCGATGAACCGGCCGATCCTCCATCCCTCATCCACATCCATGGCGATCAGGGTGGTATCGATCCCCGCATCCTCTACGATCTTCTGCATGATGGTTTCCCGACCGCGTTCCACCAGGATCTCGGATCCCAGTCCCGGATGACGATAGACATACTTACCACCGTTCAGACGGAAGGACAGAACCACATTGGTCAGACCTGTCTGAACCGGTTCCAGATCTTCCACATCGGATTCCTCACAGTCGAACACATTACAGATGTTTCCGAGAACCGCCTTACGGTCTTCTGCCGTAAACAGACCTCCTGTTGTTTGAATATCCTGCATTTCTTCTACCTCAGATCTTTCTTTTATCAGTGTGACCATTATACCAACAGCAGATACACGGCGCAAGTTGAATTATCGGAGTGATGGACTTCGCCGCTGAAATCCCATATAATGGTTTCATATTTCATTCTGACCAAGCCCGGAGAAAAGTCATGATACGAAGTCATAGAAGAAGCCATAGAATAAAAAAACTCCTCCTGGTCACGGTACTTCTGGTCCTTCTCACCGGCTGCGGTGAGAAAGACACATCAGGAAGCACCGAAGTGAACCATGGAGAAGGAACCGAATATCCGTCTCTCCTGTCTTCTGTTGAAGATCTGTCTCTTCA
>CADBOW010000094.1 GCA_902796375.1 uncultured Lachnospiraceae bacterium
AGGACAAGCCGGAAGATAAGCCGGAGGGCAAGAAGGATGAATGATAAAAAAACGATATACCTGATCACGCTGGTTTCAGCGGTCATAATGGTTATAGCATTTTCCGTGGTTCATTTCATCAGGCTCAGTCTGGATAAATCCCGGGACAAGATCACCGTCGGCTTTGTCTATGACGGAGATGAGAGCACCCCGTATACCGCAAACTTCATCAAGGCCCAGAAGGCTGTGGAGCGAAAGTTCGGGGAGAAGGTTCGAGTGATCGTCAAGAGCAATGCACATAACAGCGACGGAGACCAGGCCATTTCCGAGCTGATCACCGAGGGCTGTGATGTGATCTTTACCACAACCTCCGGTTACGGAGAGGCTGCGAAGAAATATGCAGGAGAGCATCCGGAGATTCAGTTCTGTCAGGCCACCAGCGGGAATGCGAATCAGGAACCGGTCTATGAGAATTACCACACCTTTATGGGCGAGATCTATGAAGGCAGATATATATCCGGCGTGATCGCAGGCATGAAGCTGAAGGAACTGCTGGACAAGGGAACCATTACGAAGGAACAGGCCAGGGTGGGCTATGTGGCAGCCTATCCCTATGACGAAGTGATCTCCGGATTCACGGCATTTTTCCTCGGAGTCAGATCCATCGTGCCCGAAGCGCTTATGGATGTAAAATACACGAATACCTGGTCCGACTATTCCATAGAGAAAAAATGCGCCGATGAGCTGATCGCACGGGGCTGTGTGATCCTGTCACAGCATTCGGATACCACGGGTCCTGCGGTGGCCTGTGAAGAGAAGTATGCGGAGAAGGAAGTGTATCATGTGGGATACAATGTGAGCATGATCGATGTGGCACCCACCACGTCGCTGCTCAGCTGCAGGATCGACTGGGAGCCGTACATCGTCAGCGCCTGTGAAGCGGTGCTTGCAAATAAGAAGATTGAAAAATGCGTTAAGGGAAATGTTCACGGAAATGATATCGGCGCGGGCTTCGAACGGGGCTGGGTGGAAATGCTTGAGCTGAATTCTCTGATCGCCGCCGAGGGAAGTGAAGAAAAGATCGAAGAACTGATCCGTGATTTCGATAAGGGAAGGATCGATGTATTCAAGGGAGATTACGTAGGCGTCAATCCCAACGATGAAAATGACACCTACGATCTGAACCAGGGCTATTCGGAGAATAAAGACAGCTCGGCCCCGTCCTTCCACTATATTCTGAGAGATGTGATCACGATCGTTGAGTGATCATTTCAGGAACTGTCTCGGATAAATGATCTGTCTGGAAGCATCCAGTACGGAGTATTCCACGATACCGTTGTCATTCAGGGTGATCTTTACATGGATCGCCTGTCCCCGATAGGCATCCGGGATCCTGCAGGTTCCGATGGGTTCATCATATTCCCGGTTCCTGTAGTTTCCTGCGTAAAAGCAGATGACATTGTCGGAGGAGACCATCAGATCCACCATCCGCTGTGCCGGGAGAGGCGTATTGCGCCGGAATACCTCCTGCAGGTTGTCCACCACGCCGGAGGATACACTGATGCCTTCCATGCTGCAGTCAACGGAGAAAACCTTCCGGCCGGGATCCCGCTCGAAGGATTCCATTTTCATCAGATGGTAGAATGCACCCTTGGCTGCATCCTTTTCATAAATGACCGGTTCGGTTCCGAAGCAGGAGATCAGCGTTTCCAGAAAGAGGCCTCTTACGGGATCCGCACTCTCATCAAATGAGACATAGACCTCATGGGTTGCCTCACCGTGTGGCAGCTGAAGATCACTGTAGAGTGCCTTGAATTCGGATTGGATGATCTGCTTCAGCTTGTCCCTGTCCTCCGGAGTGGAGTCCCTGCCGTATTTGATGACGGTGGAACCCAGTGCTTCCAGAACATCTCCGTCCACATCCGAGATCAGAAACTCGGCATAGTCGGAATGTACATTGCAGACGGTGATCTTCTTCTTGTCCTGGGAAAGTGTCTGGAACAGATGGAACATGGATGCCCAGGTGCCCTTGATCATCCGTTTGATGTTCACGCCGCAGGCGGCAGCCGCCTTCTGGATCCGTTCCCGCTCCGCATAACTGCAGTACAGGGGAACTGCCAGAATGGCATCGGAAACCGTTGAGCCTATCGTAAATTCGATCATGTCCTTTGTGACATGCATCAGTGCCAGGATCGCTCCGTCATTACGAAACAGATCCGGGGTCCGGAATCCGATGGTGTTGCGAAGAATCTCCGTCACGACATCATTTCCGTCAAAATACGAAAATGAGATCATATCTCCTGTGAAATCAAGTGCTACATTCATAACTGCTTCTCCTGTGGATCTTTCTATGAAAATTAACGCGGAACGCAGATATTATAGCATCAAATGGAGGAGATAACAACATGACGATACACGCTGCGGGGATCGAGGATGACGGAGACGATACACGCTGCGGGGATTGAGGATGACGGAATCATAGAAAAATGTGAGGAAGATGATAATATGATCAACAGAGAAGATATGCTGGAGCTGACCCGCCGGATGACGCCGGCCAGAAACTGCTTCGCGCGGATCGCCGGCGCATATATGGATGAGGAGGGGTATGACCACAGTACCTTCAATCTGAATTTTCGAAGGCTTTCCACTTCGGAGACCAGACGAAATCTGGAGATGGCCAAGACCATTCCCTTCGCTGAGACAAATGTACAGCTGAAGGAATACCGGTTTCCGGAGGGGGAGGCCCGGAGGAAGAGCATGTGGCCTCTTCTGTCGGCCATGAAACAGGATGAAATGAAGGATGATGCACTGCTCAGTGTGTTCTATGAGCTGATGGGTGAGAACTATCGCACGAACCGGCAGTACTGCATTTTCATGTTTTACGGCTCCTACGATGTGCCGGTCCACGGGACGGACGGTGCCTGGCTTGAGGGATCGGAGGAGGTATATGATTTTCTGATCTGTGCCGTGGCGCCCACGAATGAAGAGTATGAACCCGGGAAGCCGGAGTTCGGATTTCTGTTTCCCGCATTTAAGGACCGGAGCGGGGACAGCGAATGGATCGATTTCTTTCAGGCGGATTCGGATGAGGATCAGACGAAGGTGATCCGGAAGATCCTGGGGGAGCCCGTATAGGGTATACAAACCCCTGTGGAATATGCTATGATACATTTGATTGAGACATAGTATAACTGCCGGGATATTTCGCGACGGTTATACTGAAAAATCCTATGATTTGACGGGAGAAGAAAGCTATGATGATTGATGTTATGAAAGAAGACAACACCTGTGTCCTTCATCCCCAGGGATGGATCGATTCCGCAAATTCCGCAGAGCTGGAAGGTGCGGTGATGAGCAATGCGGCAGAGTGTGAGAAGATCATTCTGGATCTGGCAGATGTGGATTACATCTCATCGGCAGGACTTCGCGTGATCGTGGCAGCCCACCGTGAGATGGAGAAGAAACAGGGGCTGATCATCAGAAACATGAAGGGCAGTGTCCATGACATTATCAGTCTTACAGGCTTTGATAAGAAGCTGAATATCGAGAAGTGAGTGTATGAGGAGATCCATATTCTGGAAGATCGCTTTGATCATATTGCCGATCGTGCTGCTGATAAATGCAGCACTTCTTTTGGTTGCTTACAAACAGGCATATGACCGCAGCTATGATACCTGTGTGGAACGGATGAAGAACGGAGCCGGGATCGTGGAGGAGATGATCGGCTTTTTAGACAAGAACGAGATATCCGATGGAAAAAATGTGGGAGAGGCACTGGAGTATTTCTGTAACCAGCTGGATCTCCCATATATTTATGTGTTTGAACTGGATCCGGACACTTCTTCCGTCCACTATCTTGCCATCGGTTTTGGGAAAGAAGCGACGGAAGAAGGGCGGAAGGAACTGTATAAGGGAAAGAAGATGAAGATCACCATTCCGGAACAGCTTCTGCAGGTATACAACGGCCAGATCAAGAATGGGTTTGATCATGTGAAGAACCGGTTCGGAGAGACACTGATCTGCTTTACGGCGTTGAGAGGGATTTATGATCCGGCTACCGGGAAATATGATGATCTTTCCGGAAATCCGATGATCCTGGGAATGGATCTGCTGCTGGACAATGTAAATGACGAGCTGCAGAGGGATTTCAATCAGATCTTCATTTACATGGTGGTTCTGTCAATCTTGATGGTATTTCTGTTTGCATTCATCATTCATCGGATGGTTTCGAAGCCTGCAAAACAGATGAGTGCGAAGATGAAGACCTTTGTGGAGGATCATGGTCAGGAATTCAAACCCTTCCCGGTGAAGGGAAGAGACGAATTTTCGGAAATGTCCCGCTCCTTCAATTCCATGGTTGAGAATATCCACAATTACATGGACAGCATTGAGGTGCTGAACCGTGAGAAGCATACTCGGCAGGCAGAGCTGGACATTGCGGGAAATATACAGATGGGCCTTCTGGGAGCGCATGAATATGAGTCGGACTTTTTCCGGATCCGTGCACGTATGCGGCCGGCCAGAGATGTTGGAGGTGACCTCTATGATCATATCGCACTGGAGGACGGACGGGTCTTCTTCTCCGTAGCGGATGTGGCGGGGAAGGGAATCTCCGCGGCGCTGTTCATGTCCCGGGCGGTGACACTTCTGCACCTTTATGCGAAAATGCATTATTCTCCGGCGGAGATCCTGCGAATGTTCAATGATACACTTTCTGAGAATAATCCGGAGGGCCTCTTTATCACCACATTTGTAGCCTTTTATGATCCGAAGACACGGGAGCTGACCTATGCCAACGGCGGCCACAATGTCCCATATGTTCTGTCGGATCGGCTGATCCCCCTGGACGGAGCCAGAGGTATGGCTGCGGGTCTTTTCCCGGGAGAGGATTATGAGGAGACCAGTCTGCAGCTGAAGGACGGAGACTGTGTATTCCTCTATACCGACGGCGTGAATGAAGCGAAGAATGTATCCGACGTGCTCTATTCCACGGAACGGCTGGAGAAGAAGCTGTCCGAATGTCTGGAACAGGGAGGCGAGGATCCGCTGCGGTTCATTTCCGATGATCTTCTGAAGTTCTCGGAGGGTGCGGAACAAAACGATGATATCACCATTCTGACCATGCGGGTCAAAGCAGGCGGAGTCAAAGCAGACGAAGTCAAAGCAGACGGAGTCAAAGCGGACGAAGCTGTGGCAGACGGAGTCAAAGCGGACGAAGCTGTGGCAGACGCGGACCATCAGACGGAGACGATGCACCTGAAGGCGGACAAGCAGGAGCTGGGCAGGATCAAGGAGAAGATCCTTCAGATCCCTGTGGATGAGGAGCTTCAGAAGAAGCTGTATCTGGTGGCGGAGGAGATCTTCATCAACATCTGTTCCTATGCCTATGACGTGGACGGGAACGGAGAAGCGGAGCTGACGATCCGTACCGGTGACACCATTGAAATGATCTTCAGAGATTGGGGGAAGCCCTTCGATCCCACGAAAGAGGTGGTGGAGCTGGAGGAGTATGATTATGATAACAGCGTCGGCGGCATGGGACGGTTCCTGGTACGGACCCTTGCGGATGAATTTGAATATGAATACCGGGACGGACAGAATATACTACGGGTGGACTTTCACGTGACACAATAACGAACTAGAAGGACGGGACGGACTCATCTGGTCTCAGCTGGTGGCGGATGCGATCAATGTGATCGTGGTAACGGTTCTGTTCTGTCGGGTGAAGAAGAAGCTTGCGGTTCCGGCCGCGAGGGAACAGGATATGGAGTAAGGGGTGGGACGAAAGTCCTGATTATGAGAAAAGGTAGGAGACGAAAATGAATCAGAAACAAAACGGTTTTAACATTCTGGCGGCGCTTCTATGGCTTACACTCGCCGTATTCAGGATCATTTCACTGGTAGACAGCTGGAAGATCGTGGTGAATGTGCTGAAGTACAGCTCTTCGGGCTTAGGTAAATTCGTGGATACATCCGCGGTGATCCTGGAAACAGCGGTCGCCGTACTGATGCTTCTGGCAGCACTGTTTCTTCTTCTGGCACGGATCCAGAGCGCGGGCTGGATGATCCAGTTCATCGGGATTACTTTGATTGCAGAGTATATTCTGATGATGGTTACACTGTTCTCCCAGGGATCCAGATATGTGTCGGCTGCATTTAAGGACTGGCGCTTCGATATGGTTTTTGTGGGCGGACTTGTTGTTTTCTCTGCGTCCATCTGCACCGGATACAAGCTGCGGAAATATGATGAAACCGGAAATGTCAGGGGTTGGCTCACCGGTTTGATCACCTATCTGTCCGGTCTGATCCTGATCATCATTCCGCTGATCGCCATGGGAGTCTCGCCAAAGGACTTCGCAAGTATTCTGGGAGGCGGATCGGCGAATCTGGCAGTGCTGATCATTTTCGTATTCGCGCATTTCTTTACGGGATTCTACTGCTTTATGTTGTCCAGACAGCCATATCAGGGAGTTGTGCCCGCCATGCGGGGTGTGCCGGCTCCGGGGAACAACAATTATGCGCCCTTTAACCTGGATCTGGTAAACGGAAAGGTTCAGCTGGACGGGCAGCCCAGCTATGCACAGCAACAGCAGGGCTATGCGCAGCAGGCGTACGCGCAGCAGGCGTACGCACAGCAGGCATATATGCAGATGGGTTACGGCCAGCCGCAGCAGCAGGGCTACGGACAACCGCAGCAGGGTTACGGCCAGCCGCCGCAGGGCTATGGCCAGCAGCCGCCGCAGGGCTATGGCCAGCAGCCGCCGCAGGGCTATGGCCAGCAGCAGGGTTACGGCCAGCCGCCACAGCAGGGCTACGGTCAGCCGCAGCAGGGCTACGGTCAGCCGCAGCA
>CADBOW010000095.1 GCA_902796375.1 uncultured Lachnospiraceae bacterium
ATATGCGATCCCCATGTCTCATGGTGAGGGACGATTCGTGGCAAATGATTCCTGGCTGGAGAAGCTCTTTGCAAACGGACAGGTGGCAACCCAGTATGTGGATCTGGAGGGCAACCCCACCATGGATGAGGATTATAACATCAACGGTTCCTACATGGCCATCGAGGGTATCACCAGTCCGGACGGACGTGTGCTGGGAAAAATGGGACACTCGGAGCGCCGGGCCGACGGAGACTACATCAACATTTACGGTGATAAAAACCAGCTGATTATGGAGTCGGGTGTTGAATATTTCCTGTAAAACTATTCTCGATGCACCTCATCTTATGTGCAAATCCGTCTCTGGTTTTCAGGATGTGGGAGATATGAAGTTGGGGGAGATATGAAGTTAGAAGAAGTAAGAAAACTGTATACGGACGTCCTGGGGAACGTACGTAAGGCGATCGTGGGCCAGGAGGAGGTATTCACCCTTCTTTTCACGGCGGTTCTGTCCCGGGGGCATGTGCTTCTGGAGGATACGCCGGGAACGGGGAAAACATCCCTGGCGAAGGCATTTGCCAGAAGTGTCAGCGGAAGCTTCCACCGGGTACAGTTTACCCCGGATCTTCTGCCCCAGGATATCACTGGTCTTTCTGTCTACGATCAGAAGCGTCAGGAGTTTACTCTGATGCGGGGGCCGGTATTTACGAATCTGCTGCTGGCGGATGAGATCAACCGGGCTACACCCCGAACCCAGTCCGCACTTCTGGAGGCCATGGAGGAACGTCATGTGACCATTGACGGAGAAACCCTTCCGCTGGAGAAGCCCTTTCTGGTCATCGCTACGGAGAATCCCATCGAGACCACGGGGACCTATCCGCTGCCGGAGGCCCAGCTGGACCGTTTCCTGATGAAGCTTTCCATGAATCCCCTCTCGAAGGAGCAGGAGGGAGAAATGCTGCAGCGCTTCATGCAGAGCAGTCCCATGGAACAGCTGACGGAGATTGTAACGGTGGATAAGCTGGAGGAGGCTGCGGATGCCGTGACCGTAGTGACCGTGAGAGAGGACGTACGAAACTATATCCTTTCGGCAGCCGAGGCCACAAGGCATTCCGGGAAGCTTCTGCTGGGGGTCAGCCCGAGAGCCAGTCTGGCGCTGCTTCGGGCGGCCATGAGCTTTGCGGCCATATCGGGGCGGGACTATGTTACGCCGGATGATGTCCGTTATCTGGCTCCGTATGTATTCGGCCATCGTGTGATGGCAGCGGCCGGGGTACCGGATACGGCACAGCTGATCCGTGAACTGGTCAGGGGAATACAGGTACCGGTGGAAAACTGGGAGTGATTTGAAGCATGGGAGGTATACCATGCATTTAGTACTGATCGTAGTAATCGTAGGATTGATATATTTCATACAGGAGCGTCTGTACAGGAAACACTGGAAACGGGGGCTCCGTACTTCTCTTTGCTTCAGCAGAGAATATCTGGAATGCGGGGAGGAGGCAGAGTTGATCGAGGAGATCGAAAATGACAAAACTCTGCCCCTGCCCGTATTTCATTTTAAGTTCTCCGTGGATCGTGCTCTGAAATTCCGGGACATGGAGAATTCGGTGGTTACGGATTATTATCACAGAAATGATGTTTTTTCCGTGCTGGGACATCAGAAGATCCGCAGAAGTCTGGTGTTTTCCGTGCATGAGAGAGGATTCTTCCATGTGGAAAGCGTAAATATCATGGTACGTGATTTCTTCATGTCCCGGCTCTTCGCCGAATCCAGCAGGGAGGATTCCGGCATCTATGTATTTCCGAAGAAGCTGGATCCGAACAGGATCACGTCGATCACCAGAGGAAGGATCGGAGAGATCGCCGCCAGGCGGAGTCTCATCGAGGATCCCCTGGCATTTCGCGGGCTTCGGGATTATCAGAGCCTGGATTCCTATCGTTCCATCAACTGGAAACAGTCTGCCCGCACGGGGCAGTGGAAGGTAAATCTGTATGATGCAACGCAGGATGCGGAGGTTCGGATCCTGCTGAATCTGGATACGGATTCCATGATCCGGACGGATCGTCTGCTGGAGGAGTCCATTTCCCTGACCAGTTCTCTGGCCCGGGTCTATCTTCAGCAGAAGGAGAGAGTCATGGTCTGGACCAATGGGCTCACGGAGGAGGGAGAGCATCTTCAGGAACCCGGATCCGGAGCGGAGCTGTCTCATGGGGTCACCATCGACAAGTATCTGACCATGATCCGGAAGTCAGAAGGGAAGGATGCATTTCTCTCGCATCTGGATGCGGAGCTCTCGTCCATGTCCCGTCAGACGCTGTATCTGGTGATCTCGCCGTACTATAAGGAGGATATGCTGCAGCGTCTGGACCGGCTGATGAAGGAAGGCGCGGCAGTGATCTGTGTGGTTCCGTATTACAGCATGGTGGGGTTTGACGCCCGCCGTTCCTATCTGACCGGATGGGAGGTGAGCGAATATGAAGACTGAATTTCCGAGACATTTCTTCCGCTGGTGTCAGGGCTTCTGTATGTATCTACTTCTGACGGAGCTTGTGCTGCAGGCAACGGAGGACAGGGCACCTTCCTGGGTGCTGATCGCATCTCTGGCCGCAGTATATATTGGAAACTATCTGCTTCGGACGGTGCTTCGTCATGTGTGGCCTCTTATGATCTACACGGCGGCCACCTCGACTGCGGCCTGGTTCCTGCTTCCGGAGGGAGAGCTGGGCAAGCTGCTTTTCACCGGACTTGCCGTGGGCCTGATGTTTACTGGAATGCGTTACGTCTCCTCCGGAGGGATCCTGCCTCAGCCCCAGGATATTCCATGGCCCGTGATCCTGATGGGACTGATCGCCACCGTATTCGGACTGGTTAAGAAGAATCAGGAGCTGGTGTGGACCGCTGCGGTGCTTACAGGAGTGTCTCTCATTTTCTATCTGCTGGTCCTCTATGCGGATAATACAAGAAAATATGTGAATTCCACCAGGGATATCCGGGGAGTGCCCCTTCGGCAGATCCTTCGGATGAATTCCTGGATCATCGGCGGGATCTTCCTCTGCATGATCGTTGCGATCCTGCTGGGAGAAGCGCTGCATCTTCCGGATGCATTTGTGGGCCTGGGGGAAGCTTTGCTCAGTATAGGAAAGACCGTTTTCTTCGGAACCGCGCTGCTGTTCACGTGGATCGGGCAGCTGTTCCAGTTTACTTCGAAAAGTGATGTGAAGATCACCGCCCAGAAGCTGAAGGAGGAGGTTGTGGAAGGACATGCCTTTGCAAATGTGCTGGAGGTGGTCCTGAAGGTCCTGTTCGTGGCACTGGTGGTCTTTGTGCTGATCCGACTCCTGCACAGGGTGATCAAGGCAATTTCAAAGACCTATAATAAATCCTCGGAAGAGAAGGTGACGGAGACAGACCGGATCGATCTGAGGACCAGGATCGGTATTCGGAATCCGCTGGAACGGATGCGGAATTATCTGTCCATGGAGGAACGTGCACGGCGCATTTACAGAAAGAGGATCCTGGACTGCAGGAAGGACCGTGTGCCGGGAGAATGCGAAACCACAGAGGATATTCTGGAGGCGCTTCGGAAGGAAGAGGGGATCGAGCTCCCGGAGCTGACGGAGCTTTATAACCGGGTCAGGTATGGCAGCACCGTTCCGGACCGGGATTATCTCAGCCGTATGCGAAGGGCGGACCGTAAAAAAAGAACCGAATGATCCGGATGATCGGTCGGTTCAGGAAGGTTTCTTATTTTTGTGAGCCCGGTGTGTCAATCGTTATTTTCACGAATAAGGGAGTACCGGAAAAGTTTTACCGGGCTCACGATAGTTAGTATAAACTAACTGGCTGGAATTGTCAAGAGGCGATTCCGGGAAATTTCCATTTTGGAAAAATCCATTTTGTTTGACAGATGGGAATAATCATGTTATCATCATGAAAAATCGTAGGAAAGGCGCACGTCAGTGTGTTGGTGAACCAATGAGGAATCGGTAAGACGAAAGGTAGATACAGACAGGATTGAAATGGCCTTGTGGAAGGTCTGTTTGTGTATGCCGGATCGGATTATCGTATTCATGGGAATCACCTTCAGCGAATGACATATGTCGACGTATGATCCGGGTGCGGCGTTCTTTCGTTTGAAACAGGAAATCTATGGAATACAGTGATCCGCTTTCGGCAGGAAGCGGATCTTTTTGCGCGATACGGCCGGCAAGCAATCGTGCTTGCACGAGTATTTGCCGGCCAACGCGACATCGAGTTGGAGGTGGGTTTCTCTC
>CADBOW010000096.1 GCA_902796375.1 uncultured Lachnospiraceae bacterium
TGCGATAGCCTTGAAGCCCTTCATTCCATCTCTGGGACCGCCCGTGAAGGTAATCTTTACTTCAAATTCATACTCATTTGACGTTCCTACCTCAAAGCTGACCTTCCAGGTCTCGACGGAACGGTTCAGCTCCGAAATGCCCGGATAGTTGATCTTCTTCAGGTCATCCATATAGATCCGGGTCTGATCATCAGGATCCGCCTGATGATCAGTACAGTAATAATACTTGCAGGTATTCGCCAGCGCCTCGGAATCCTCGTACTCATCCGCCAGCAGGAATTCCTTCACCGCATTTACATATTTCGCCTCTCCCATGTATTTTTTCCCAAGCAGATATTTGCTCTTTTTTTTCAGCTCCTGGGAATCCTTGTAGTCATAGATCGAGAGAAATGTATCCGCTGCCTTTTGATACGCGCCTGTCTCCAGATATTCCTTCCCCTGCAGATAGGTACATTCCTTGATCTCCTCAGAGTAATCGGCGGAATCGATCTCCGCAAGACTTGTATAGAACTCGGATGTGACACTGTATTCCTTCGCGGTATTCAGCTGGTCCCTGTACTCCTCCAGAGTCCGGTCCCGGATGGCACGGATGGGTTCCGACCTTCCCATCAGGGTCTTTGCAACCGTAGTATACATGCTCATTGTAGACCTGGCCTTGTTCTGGGAAATATCTTCCTTCGACTTCTCCAGAAGCATCCGGCAGAAGGATTCCAGTTTCTCCCCATTGTCCAGGCCCTCGGTCTGAAGCTTCACGCAGGCGTTCAGGGCGTCAATTTCCTTTCCAGTCTGGGGCATGGCCTTCCAGGCCTCCACCTTCTCCCGGGCATCTGTTTCATATCCCTCACGTACCATTTCCATACGGCAGGCACGGATCTGATTCTTACAGTCCCTGTAATCCTCCCCGCAGGATTCAAACTGTTTGATGGCCTCTTCGTACTCACCGGAAGCCATCAGCTCGATTCCCTGGTCATAGGCCGGACGGAGAACGAAATACTCCGGATAGATCTTCTCCTTGAACCAGATCCCTCCGGCCGTCAGGATCGCCGCGATCACCACGCCCATCACGATCCATTTCGTTTTCCGGCTTTTCAGGGTGCTCTTCACCTGCTGCCGGCGGTGTACACTGTCCGGAATGGCAGGATCCCAGAGCTTTTCGATGGCACGACGCAGCTCTGTTACATTTTCATAACGAAGATCCGGCTCCAGCCGGGTTGCCTTCCGGGCGATATCCATGGCATGCTTTGACTCCGGAAGCATACGTTCCATCAACTTCCCCATGGCATAAATATCCGTTCTTTCATCGGACTGTCCGAAACCGTACTGCTCCGGGGCGGCCACTCCCTGGGTTCCCATCAGAACCGTATCCTTCGTCTTCTCCGCCACATATTGCTTCGCCGCATCATAGTCTATGATCTTCACGGCACCGTCACCGGTCATCATGATATTCGACGCCTTGATATCCCGATGGATGATGGGCGGTGTTGCGCTGTGCAGAAACTGCAGGCCGTCGCAGATCTCCAGAAGGATCCGCTTCTTCTCTTCAAATGGGAGTGCCGATCGGGGCATTTCTCCCAAATCATCGGAGGAACCGGATTCCAGCAGCTGATCCAATGTCTTCCCCTGGATCAGGTCCTCGATCACCACCAGGTTGCCTTCCTCCTGCCAGAACATATGAACCGCCGGAAGATTCTTATGGGTATGCTCTTTCAGAAACCGAAAAACCGGAACACTGTAGACAGAAAGAACTTTTCTGTAATACAAATGTTCCGTCTCCGGATCCATCACTATACTCTTCCCGTCCGAAAGGGCCCGCACCTGGGTGTAGAGTGCCCCGCGGACAATATCCTCCAGGCCTTCCATACGAACTTGCCACCGTTTCCTTTTTCATGTAAAATCTGAACAGATAAAAACGTCACTATTCACGTATATCATTAAATGCGACAATCGTCACATGCCTGCACAAGCGGAAGGTTCGTGACCGAATTGCAGGGTACATGAATAGTGACAGAAATTCTGTAATGAGGTAACGATCTATGGATGAATCAACCACAAAAAAACTCGCAGAGATCCTTTCCTGCATCCGGGACGAAAAGCAGATGGAGCAGTTCATGGAGCATACGAAGGTTACAGATTCCTTCCGGGATTTTATCTCCTACTTCCGTTCTCTTCCCGCCGTTCACGACTTAACGGACACGGAAATGATCGAGCTGAGCGGGATAGAAAAATCCTACTACTACCAGATCATGAAGGGGACCCGCCGTCCCAGCAGGGACAAGGTGATCCGCCTTTGCATCGGCGCGAAGCTTTCGCTCCGTGAAACCACCCGGGCCCTGGAGCTGAATGAATCCGCTCCCCTCTATCCGAAAAACCGCCGTGACATCATTCTGACCGTTGCCATCAACCAGCGCGCATCCGTCATGGATGCAAATCTTCTTCTGGACCAATACGGAGAAGAACCGCTGGCCTGATCTATTTTGTAAGCTTTGCCAGGATCTCGTTGCTTCTCTGAACGAACCGTGTCAGCTCCTCGGCTGTCAGCGGCCGATTGGCCAGAACCGCCAGATCATACAGCTGGCAGCATACAGTGTCTGTCATCTCGCCTTCCGGATTCTCGAAAATATACTTCACCAGGCTGTTATTTGCGTTCAGCACCAGGGTCTCGTCCTTCTTATCCAGACCTCCCATGCCCATTCCCATGCCTGCCATGTTATACATTTTCATCATCTCGGCCATACGGCGGGATTCCTCGGACTGGATCAACATACTGGATACATTTTCATCCTTCAGGCTGTCAACCTTCACCTTCAGTTCCTTCTGATCCAATGCTTTGCGGAAGGTCTCCGTAAGCTTGTCCGTATATGCCTTCTCATCCTCCTCGGAGAGCTTCTCTCCCTTCAGAGTATCGGACAGCTCCGCATCGATCCGGCGGAACTTCACCTTGTCGTCCCGCGCCTCCAGACTGGTGATGAAGGGATTGTCTATATTATGCGTCATATATACGGCATCCATGCCCTGGGCCTTGAAGAGCTCGATATACTGCGCCTGCAGCTGCTCGTCCGTTACATAGAATACCTGGTTCTCATGTGTCTCCTTTGCAGCCTCCAGATACTCAGCCAGTGACACATATTTGCCCTCAAGGTTCTTGAAAATGATGTAGTCCTTCATTTTCTCATTGAACTTGTCGTCCCGGAGACATCCGAACTTCACAAACGGGGACAGATCGTCCCAAAGCTTCTCGTAATCCTCTCTATGATTCTTGCACATACCGATCAGCTTGTCTGCCACCTTCTTGGTGATATGATCGGAGATCTTTCGTACGAAACCGTCGTTCTGCAGTGCGGAACGGGATACATTCAGCGGCAGATCCGGGCAGTCGATGACGCCCTTCAGTACCAGAAGAAACTCCGGAATGACCTCCTTGATATTATCTGCCACAAAGACCTGGTTGTTATACAGCTTTACCTTGCCCTCCAGCTGATCCACGTTGGGATTGATCCGGGGGAAGTACAGGATACCCTTCAGATTGAAGGGATAATCCATATTCAGATGGATCCAGAAGAGAGGCTCCTTGAAATCATAGAATACCTTCTGATAGAAGTCCTTATACTCCTCATCCGTGCAGTCACCCGGTGTCTTCATCCAAAGCGGGTGGGTATCATTTATAGGCTCTTCCTTTTCTTCCTTCTCCTCGGCATCATCGGTTTCAACGATCTCTTCCGCTTCAGCCTCCTCCGTATCTGCGGATGTGTCGCCGATCAGATCATCCTCATCCTTCTTTGCAGCCGCCTTCTTGGCAGCTGCCTTCTTCTCGGCAGCTTTCTTCTGCTCGGGAGCTTCTGCCTTCTCCTTCGCCTTATCCTCATTTACGAAATAAATCCCCACCGGCATGAAGGAACAGTATTTTCCGATCACCTCACGGCACTTGTATTCATTGCAGAACTCCAGGCTGTCCTCCGCCATATAAAGGGTGATCCGGGTTCCCCGGGACAGACCGGACACTTCGGACATGGTATATTCGGTACCGCCGTCACACTCCCAGTGAACGCCGGTGGCTCCCTCCTGATAGGACAGGGTTTCGATCTCAACCTTCTCAGCAACCATAAATGCGCTGTAGAAGCCAAGTCCGAAATGACCGATGATCTGGTCATTCTGATCCTTATCCTTATATTTTTCCAGGAAGTCGGTGGCTCCGGAGAAGGCGATCTGATTGATATACTTATCCACTTCCTCCGCGGTCATACCGATACCGTTATCTTCAAATGTAAGTGTTCTGTCTTTCGGTGATGCATATACCGTCACACGATACTGCTCGCCCTCCGGAATCGTAGCCTCTCCGAGAGATACCAGACGCTTCAGCTTCGTGATCGCATCCACTCCGTTTGAGATCAGCTCCCGGATGAAAATGTCGTGGTCGGAATACAGCCACTTCTTGATGATGGGGAAAATGTTCTCGCTGTTGATTGATAAACTGCCTTTGTTCTTCTTGGTTGCCATGATCCTGCCTCCGTTATTATCTTAGATTAGCATTTGTCTGCCTTATGATTTGCTTTGTAATATATCCGGCCGGAGCTGCCCGGGTGAAGCTGCCTGTAGGAACACTCCCATAGGAACACTCCCATATGAACACTACCATAGAAACACTCCCATAGGAACACTCCCATGAAGCTTCCCTGCAGAAACTCTCCTGTCAGCTCAGACCATGTAATATAATAGAACTACAGCATGAAAAAGTCAAGCAAAAACTGGCACTCACCAAGCAGGAGTGCTAATCACAATCTTATACTCTTTAAACTCCGTATAAAATAAGGGGATCAGGGGAACCCTCCAAAGAAAATGAAAGATGCCGGACTTTGGGGAATCCGGCATCAAATTTGGTAAAGGATGGTTTTCTTAATAATTCTGTAATAAATATAACATATCCTTTCGTGAATTTCAACAATTTTTTTGATAAAAAGTGCACAAAGATTTGTCTGACAATTACCCGATTTCGAGTTTTTGGAAGACACTTTTCACAAACGCATCGAATTCCTGTCCGATGGACGGGTCCGAAGGGAAGGATTTCATGGAAATTCCAGTGGTGACCGAGGTCTGCGAACGGCTGTAATTTACATTCAGAAACATGGATGACACCGCCGCCAGCCGATCGGAAACCTGAACCGCCAGCTCCTCCGGAAGCCGGAATACGATCCGAAAGGACAGAGGAAGCGTGGTTCCCCGAATGGACTGAAAGAAAAGATTCTTCTCGTCCTTCCAGCGGATGTACTCTCCCATTCCTCTGCTGTCACCTTCCTCTCTCTCATCGGTATCGAAGAAATCCCTGCGAAGGGTTCCGTCCACGGTCCGATGAACCGATGTGGTCAGCTCCAGCCGGACCATTTCCAGCTGATCGAAGAATTCCTCCGAAAGAAGCTTTCCCATAAAGCCCTTTGTATCTTCTATTATAAACTGCTTCATGCTGCGGAAACCTCTCTCATCATTTAATATACAGTGTCAGCACTGAAAATGAAAAATCACCCACCGTAGAATAATACACCGATCTCAGTCCCGGGATGGTTGAAAGTCCCTGTAAAGTGGTATTTGTTATCTCGAACTGGGAAAATGCACATTCCATGGTGCCATAAGGTCTGACCCGGACTCTCCTGGTCACATAGTCATCCAGTTCGCTGGATCGTTCGAAATAGCTCTGACTCCGTTTGAAATAATTCCAGTTCATGTCCGGACAGGTCTCGTATTTCTCATGATTCCAGACATGATCTCTGGCCATCAGCTCATCACTCATATTAAAATAGGCATGGGATAAAACATCCGTTTCACCCACAGGATCATCCCAGGTAGCATCCAGATGATACCAGGTCCCATTCAGCTTCACCTGGTTCCATGCATGATTTTCCTTTTTCTCTGAGTCCACCGGCTGGGTGTTCTCCTCTGCCATGGCAGATCTGCTTCCGGAGTGAACCGTTCCTACCACATAGCGGTTCTCTACTCCCGCGCAGGATAAAAGAAGCGCCATGGCCTCCGCATATCCGTTGCAGACCGCACGACCTTCGATCAGCGCTCCGTAAGCCCGGTATTCATTGTCATTTGACTTGTCTCCGAAGCTGTAGGTGCAGTTTTCCACCAGATAATCATGCAGCACCAGTTCCTTCTGGTATTCCGTCATACGCTGGTTTCCGATATTCTTATCTATGATCTTCTTCACAATCTTATACAGCTTCTGGGCTTCCGGGCGGGTGTCCGGTATGGCCGTTCCGTTCTTATATGCATCGATCACATAGCTGTTATCCGAACGGACGATCTGAAAATCAATCCTCTGAACTCCGAACAGCTTTGTATGAAGCTGGAAGGAATCCACACTTCCATTGAGATTACTTAATATATAGTTGATATTGACCAGTTCCTCCTCCGGGATCGACTTCACAAAGAGAACCACCTGACCTTCTTTCCCGGCCTCCATTTCCTGCGTCAGGACAGCAGCCACCTCGCTGATATCATCCAGAGCCTCTCCCCGTTTCGTGAGATTATCCAGAGGATTCACGCCGGTCCAGAATTCCACCAGCTTCAGAACCACAGCGATGATCACTGCGACGGCGACTATTTCTATGATTGCTTTTTGCCATTTCTTCATATCCGATACCTGCAGATTCCGTCTGCAGTTCCCCTCCAAAGGCTTACATTCTGCCATTTCCGGTCCTTCCGGACCCCGACATATCATATTCTATCATCGTAAGAAAGTTCGGTCAATTTTAATCTAAGTTAATCAAACGTTAATCTTTTTCAAAGGATGAATTAATTTTCGAAAGCTATAGTATGAACCGTACCGAACAAAAAAATCGTAGGAGGATACGAAAGTGAAGGTTTTTCTAAAGTACATTTCACACAACATGTTCGAGAAGAAAGGAAGGTTCTTCCTGCTGCTCTTCTCGATCGCCATCAGTACCGCACTTCTGGTAGCAAGTGCCGGGGTCGTCAATGTAGTCATTGACAGTTTCGACGCCCAAAACGAGGCGGGGAACACCTCCGATGTGAGGATCGTCTCCGATACGGAAGATCCCTACATCGACATCTCATCCGTAAAGGATGATAAACTGAAGGATGTGACCGGAGAACTTCTGGTAACCGGAATCATCAACTCGGAAGATAAGGTACGCTATGTCAGCCTTCGCGGCAGACAGGAGTACACAGGACAAATGGTTGAGGGAACCACGGATTTCATCCGTGAGAAGGCAGACGGTGAGCCCTCCTGTATCATTTCAAGAAGAGTTGCAGAGCATGACAACCTGAAGGTTGGCGACAGCTTCTCACTCTTCCTTTCCGGAGAAGAGTTAAGCGTTAAAGTCAGCGCCATCAGCGCAGACGAGCAGGTCTTCTACTCGGATAAGCCGGAAGCCTTCACCCTGATCCTTCCGTACTCCTGGATGAACGAAAAGCTGGGAGCAGACGGTAAATTCAACTGCATCTACGGAAATGTAACGGAAGGCGAAGTTGAGGATTTCGTAAACAGCTTCAGCGAAAGCCACGCAGGGCTCACAGCCCTCAGCACAAAAGGGGAAGTCGTAATGGACTCCTCCGTCACCATCGGGCTCTACACCATGATGCTCATCGTGGTGATCGTCAGTGCCATCATCATCTACGGCGTATTCAAGCTGATCCTGACCGAGCGTATGTCCGTGATCGGAACCTTCATGAGTCAGGGCGCAACCAAGAAGAAGGTTCAAAAGATCATCCTTCTGGAAGGAATGCTCTACGGTCTGATCGGCGGTGTGATCGGATGTGTGATCGGTGAAACGCTTCTCTTCTTCATCGGTCGTCTGATATCTCCGCTGGCAGATTACGGAATCTACACACCCTTCGAGATCAACTGGATCTACATTGCCGCAGGCATGGCCTTCTCGGTAATTCTCTCGGTAGCATCCGCATACTTCCCGGTACGGTCGGTACGGAAGCTGGAAACCAAGGACGTGATCCTGAACCGGGTGGAACAGAAATCCGGCAAGGTTCTTGCAAAGCGGATCATCGGCGGGACACTTATGGCATTAGCCATCGGATGCTGCTTCCTGAGCGGCGACGCAAAGAGCAACATGGCACCCTTTGCATTCGCAGCAGCCTATATAGGCATCGTTCTCATCACGCCTTCCATCGTGAAGGGTGTAACATGGCTTCTCGGAAAGCTGTTCAGGAATAACACAACCTTATTCCTGGCCATGAACAATATTCACAGCTCCAAACTGCTCCGCAACAACATCGTGCTGATCGTCATTTCCCTTTCATCGGTTCTGATGATCGCCTCCTTCGGGAAGAGCATGACGGATCTGGTAACCCAGGCATACGCGGGTATGGAATATGATTACTCCATCTCCGGCATCCTGGAAAGTGATCCGACACATTCAACCACGGATATGATCCTGGACCGACTGGAATCCTACGAAAATGTACGTAAGGAAACCATCAGCCCCATGTACTATTACGAGACAAAGGCAGACGACATCGCAGGCGTGGCAATGGGTATCCGGCCCGAGTCATTTGAGCTCTGCCTTGATAGATACTTTGATATCAAGGCAAACTACAGTAAGGAATTTGATGCACTGGAGGCCAGTGAAGGAAATGCGATCCTGCTTCCCATCAAGATCAAAAAGCAGATCAAGAAGGATGTAGGCGATACCGTGGAGCTTACCATCAGCGGTAATAAGGTTCCCTTTACCATCGTCGGAATCTATGACGGAAAGGTATATAATGCCGGTCTCGGTATCCTGATGAAGGAAGATGTATTCAAGCAGCAATTCCATGTAAAGGAAGCAAGTACCCTGTACTTCAGTGTAAGCGGCGACGCAGCTTCAGTTGAAAATGACCTGAAGCCCTTCCTGAAGAATCTGGGAGCCACCTGGTCCACCAAGGTCGAGGATACAAAGGCCAACGATGAATCGAATCAGCAGATCGTCATGGTCATGGAGATCTTCGCTTATCTGGCCATGATCATCGCATCCATCGGTGTCTTCAACAATATCACCATCTGCTTCTTCCAGAGAAAACGGGAACTGGCAGTGATGGCATCGGTAGGTATGGACAAGCGCAAACGCATGGGACTGGTTCTTTCGGAAAGTCTTCTCTCGGTCGTACTCAGCATCGCCATCGCGATCCCCTTCACGATCCTGCTGGCAGCCGCCATGACAGCCTTCTGCAGCTTCATCGGACTTCCGATGAATGTAGCATTCAGCTGGGCGGAGGTTCCGCTTTACGCAGGAGTGATCACAGTGATCATCTTCATCGCAACCCTGTCGACCATGCTGAAGAGCCGCAAGCTGAGTGTAATACAGGAGCTTAAATACGAATAAAGATATACAGACAGTGATCCGGGGGCCTCAGGCCGAAGGATCTGAACAGAATAAAATATAGATCAAAAAACAAATCATAATCTGAGAATTAACGGAGGAAAATAAAAATGAAGGCAATCGAGGTAAAGAATTTAAACAGATCTTTTGTAAATGGAAAGCAGAAAACAGATGTGTTAAAGAATATCAACTTCAAGGTGGAGCACGGTGATTTCGTATCCATCATGGGCCCCTCCGGCAGCGGAAAGTCCACACTGCTCTATCTTCTGGGCGGTCTGGACCAGCCCACATCCGGAAGCGTTTCCATCAACGGAACAGATCTCAGCACCCTGAATGATAAGGAGCTGTGCCGTATGCGGAATCATGAGATCGGATTCGTATTCCAGTTCTACAATCTGGTTCCGAACCTGAGCGTGGAGGACAATATCGCTCTTCCCCTCAGTCTCGCAGGCGAGAAGCTGAGCAATCATAAGGATCGTATCGAGGAATGCCTGGAGCTGATCGGGCTTCAGGATCGCAGGAAGCTGACACCCCGTGAGCTCTCCGGCGGTCAGCAGCAGCGTGTAGCCATCGCACGTGCACTGGTCTTCGATCCGGATATCCTGTTCCTGGATGAGCCCATCGGAAATCTGGATTCCAAGAACGGAACCAGACTGATGGAGCTCTTCCGGAGGATCAATCTCGAGTACAACAAGACCATCATTCAGGTAACACACTCGGAGGATTCAGCCCGCTATGGCACAAAGCTGATCCGGATCGTGGACGGCGAGATTGCATCCCTCTGCTCCTTCTCCTCCTCCAAACGCGCAGTTTAATGCAGCGCTTCATGCTCTGCTTTAATATGAATAAAGGCATAGGCTGCGGCCCAGTTCCGGCTGGTCTCCGTCATCACTGCCTTCAGAGGAAATTTACATCCACTATATTGTTTTAGGGCATCTATGATAAGACCCAGCTTTCGATCCTCAATTCCCGCGAAGATCAGCAGTGGTGTATCAAATTCCGGCCCATCATAAGGAAGCGGAAGCTCCTTCATGGGCTGCAGCCCCGCCAGGGAAGCCAGCGTACGATTGTACTGCTGGCTTTCCACATATTTTACCTGGATTTTCATCGGTGCCAGCATATTTCGAAGGTCATTTCGTACCGATCGATCCGGGATGGCAAACATCAGAACCGTTTCTTTCATCTTCTGTTCCTCTTCTCTACTCATTAGCCCTGTCAGCATTACAGGCGCTTTTCCATGGCTGATCCCATCTGTTTCAGCCGGTTTTCTTCGTTCATGCTATCACATTTCACTTTGTTTTTCCACCCTTGCCCTGTCCTGCATTCTGTTTTATAATGGTTGGCAGGGTCATAGACACAGAACGATGCGGGCATGTCCTTTCGGCTCATAGCCCCGTCAATAAAACATAAGTGAGGTAACAATTATGGCACAGCTTTGGGGCGGACGGTTTACCAAGGAAACCGACCAGCTGGTATATGATTTTAATGCATCCATCACCTTCGATCAGAGGCTGCTTCCCCAGGATATCCGCGGAAGCAAGGCCCATGCCACCATGCTGGCGGCTGTGGGCGTGATCAGCGAGGAGGAACGGGATCAGATCCTGTCCGGTCTGGATGGGATCCTGAAGGATGTGGAAACCGGAGCACTGGAAATCACCACGAAGTATGAGGATGTTCATAGTTTTGTGGAGGCAAATCTCATAGACCGCATCGGCGATGCAGGAAAAAAGCTGCACACAGGACGCAGCCGCAACGATCAGGTAGCACTGGATATGCGGCTCTATGTCCGGGGAGAGGTATCCGAGCTGGAGAAACGGGTTCTGACACTGATGCAGACACTGCAGAAGCTGATGAGTGAGAATCTGGCGACCTACATGCCAGGCTTCACACATTTGCAGAAGGCCCAGCCTGTAAGCTTCTCTCATCACATCGGTGCTTATATGGAAATGTTCAAGCGGGACTTCAGCCGTCTGACCGATATTTACGCACGTCTGAACTACTGCCCGCTGGGTGCAGGGGCTCTGGCCGGGACCACCTATCCACTGGATCGGGAAATGACGGCAAAGCTGTTGGGATTTGCAGGACCGACGCTGAATTCCATGGATTCCGTATCCGATCGGGATTACTGCATCGAGCTGCTCTCCGCCTGCGCAACCATAATGATGCATCTCTCCCGCTTCTCCGAGGAGATCATCCTGTGGAATTCCAACGAATATGGCTTCATCGAGCTGGATGATGCCTACAGCACCGGAAGCTCCATCATGCCCCAGAAGAAGAATCCAGACATAGCCGAGCTGGTACGGGGCAAGACCGGGCGTGTATACGGAGCGCTCACTTCTCTTCTCACAACCATGAAGGGAATCCCCCTTGCGTATAATAAGTATATGCAGGAGGACAAAGAGCTTACCTTTGATGCGTTGGATACCACAAAGGGCTGTCTTACCCTGTTTAACGGCATGATCGCAACCATGCAGCTGCATAAGGAGACCATGGCTGTCAGCGCCATGCGGGGATTTACAAATGCAACCGATGCGGCAGATTATCTGGTAAAGAAGGGTGTTCCCTTCCGGGATGCCCACGGGATCATCGGACGTCTGGTACTCTTCTGTCTGGACAAGGGATGCGCCATCGATGATCTCAGTCTGCAGGAGCTTCGTGAGATCGATACCCATTTCGAGGAGGACATTTTCGATGCCATCTCTCTGAAGACCTGTGTGGAGGCCAGAAACACCATAGGAGCCCCGGGACCGAAGCCCATGAAGGATGTGATCGCAAAAAATGCGGAACTCCTTCAGTCACTGACTGTGGATCCCGCATAACTCTGTTTAGGCTCTATATAGGCTCTGAATCAGACAAATCAAAAGGAAGGTAACTGCCATGAATAATACAACAAAGGCAAAGTACGATCTTGCAGCAAGAATGCTTAAGGGAAATATCCCCGTAGAGGAAGTGGTCCTTATGTCCGGTCTCACTGAGGAAGAAGTAAAGAAGCTTCAGTTTGAGCTTCGGGATGAGATCCAGGATAAGAGGGCTATGCTGGGGCTGGACAATGATCCCAAGGGGTTCTGAAAACTAATCTGAGACATCCGTATCCAATGTGATCTGGAAATGATGACCGGGGAACTGTTTCTTAAGTTCCTCGGTTATTTTTTTACACTCCTCTTCCTTATCCGGCGCCGCGAAATCCATGACCATATCGAACTGAACCGTAGAGGTATCCTCATCAAGATAGAACCCGTGCATCTGCAGGACATAATCATTGGCCATAACGATGGAACGGATCTTCTCCCGCATCAGCTCCGCCTGATCCCCCTTGGTGTTCACGGAGTAGATGCTGATCCCCGTGAGAATGATCTGATGACGCTCGAACACCAGCTGCTGAAGTTCCCGGGTCATTTTATCAATCCGGTCAGCTGTCATGGTATCGTCAATCTCCACATGGGCCGAGCCCACCCAGGTATCCGGTCCGTAGCTGTGAAGCACCAGATCATAGGCACCATGTACATCCGGATGCTCACTCATGGTTTTCTTGATCTCTTTCGAGAGTTCCGAATCCACCCGTTCTCCGAGAATCCGGTTCAGGGCATCTCCCAGCATTTCAAAGCCGGATTTAATGATCACCAGGGAAATGATACCGCCCAGATAGGCCTCCAGAGAGATCCCGGAAAGCAGAAAAACTGTCGCAGCCACAAGTGTCGCCGCAGAAATGACAGAGTCCAGCATGGCATCGGTTCCCGATGCGATGAGGGAGTCTGAATTCACCTTCTTCCCCACGCCCTTAACATATCGTCCCAGAATAAGCTTGACCACAACTGCCACGGAAATGATGACAATGGCCGCTGTGGAGTAATCCGGTTCCTCCGGTGTGATGATCTTTTTGATGGATTCCACCAGGGAAGTGATTCCGGCATAAAGAACGATCAGGGATATGACCATGGCCGAAAGGAATTCGATCCGTCCATACCCCAGGGGATGCTTTTTATCCGGTTTTTTTCCCGCAAGCTTTGTTCCCACAATGGTGATGACGGAGGAAAGCGCATCGCTCAGATTATTAACCGCATCCAGCACCACTGCGATGGAATGGGACAGAAGTCCCACAACAGCCTTAAACCCTGCAAGCAAAACGTTTGCAAGAATCCCTATGATACTGGTTTTTATGATCTGTTTTTCTCTGTTCATGTTTCCTGCTCGTCTCCCTTCGGATATCGTGTCCCTTACCCGACCACAGCCCGTCCGAGCTTCGCTCGTCCGCCGTCACTTCGTGACTCATGGCTGTGGCGGGCGGGGCGGTTCCTGCTTCGCAGGATACGAAAAACCAGAAGATGTCCACATTGCGTGCAAGCACGCTGTGGACATCTTCTAGTTTTTCTACTGTGAATACTAACTCTATCTTACCCAGTACTTAAATTCCTCATCTCCAAGCCGGATATAATCATTATTTGCCAGCATGATCTCGAACTCAGGCTGGATCAGCTTTCCGTTGATGAAAGTATGGTTCGTAGAGTTGTGATCCCGGACATAGCATTCGCCGTTGCTGATCCGGAAGGTTGCATGCTTCCGGCTGACACGTCGATTGTCTGTGATCTGGTAATCTGCATCCGGAGACTTCCCGATCAGGAATTCTGCCTTAATGATGGGGATCAGTTCATTTGTCTTGATCCGTACCAGATACGGGATCGGGTTATTATAATCCGAAGATGTCGGGCTGAGTACTGTAGTTGCGGACTCGGCAGCATCGCTGTCGTAGGAATCCTCGAGGATCATCTCCTCTTCCAGAGACAGTACATAATGATAGAAATCGCCCAGATCGAACATCAGCTTGCTGTCCAGATACTTGAGAAGCTTTTCAACTGTCTCCACGCAGGCCATATTCGCAAAACGAACCTTGCTGATAAAGGTCTGGATAAACTCTGTGATATTGCAATCTGCAAACTTCTTCGTAACCGGCATAAAGATCAACTGGATATCCAGCGTTGAAAGCTCGATATACATATAATGCACATTTAAAAGAAGCTTATTGAAGGACATCTGATTCTCATCAAAATAGATCAGCTGCTTCAGAATATTGGATAAAATGGATAAGAATTCGCCCTTGTACAGCTGCTTCTGGAGAAACTGCTCCAAAGGAAGCGTCGCGGGTATCTTGAACTGCAATGCAAGCTGTTCATCTACCTCAACCACTTCGCAGGTTGTACGATTTCCGACAAATTCATAATTAAAGATCGTGAGTTCATGCTGATCAACCGGTACACCCTCTTCCAATCGGAAATTCAGGATAAACTCATCATAGCTGTTATTTGCTTCTGACATAACGATTACCTCCCACACATCACATCTATCATATCATTATTCCATACTATCTTCAATATTTTTAAGTATTCCGAATAATAGAAATGAAATGTGCAAATGTAACAATTACCCCTCAATGTTCGTTGCCTCGGACAGCAGCTTCTCCTTCGTCTCATACAGACTCTTGGTCAGATCCAGGTAGTGGATATGCGGATTTGCAAAACGCTGTTCCTCTTCCCATACCTCTTCCTTCAGCTGCTTCTTCACATAATCCTGAATTTCCTGAAGGGACGGCTGATCATAAACCAGCTCACCATCCTTGAAGATCGTCACCTGCAGCGGACGTGCCGTGCTGTTCTTGAAATGCATTTTCTTCCAGGGACGGGTCGGATCGATAAAGCGGTAGGGCTCGGTCACATCCACATTTTCGCCGTCCAGAGCCAGAAGGTCTGCATATCCGTATCCGGTCTCATTGCTGAAGATCCTCCACAGAGTCTTCTTTCCGGGATTCGTGATCTTCTCAACATTTTCGGATACCTTGATCTTCGGGATGAATTTATCTCCCTCTTTCACCGCAACCAGCTTATATACGCCTCCGAAGACCGGATCGGATTTGGATGTGATCATCCGCTCACCGACTCCGTAGGAATTGATCCGGGCACCCTGCTTGTTCAGGGAGTCGATCAGATACTCATCCACGCTGTTGGATACGACGATGGAACAGTCCTCCAGGCCCTCAGCATCCAGGATCTTGCGGATCTTCTTGGAGAAGTAAGCAAGGTCGCCGCTGTCGATGCGGATTCCCTGCAGACGCTTGCCCATGGGTTCCAGCACCTCATGAGCCACACGGATGGCATTGGGAAGACCGCTCTTCAGAATATCATAGGTGTCGATCAGAAGGACACATGCATCGGGATATACCTCTGCATATGCTTTAAATGCATCAAATTCGGACGGGAAGAACTCGATCCAGCTATGCGCCATGGTTCCTACCGCCTTGATCCCGAACTGCTGATCCGCCAGTACGGTTGCTGTTGTATTTACTCCGCCGATGAAGCAGGCTCTGGTTCCCCAGACCGCCGCATCCGGGCCCTGGGCCCGACGGGCACCGAACTCCATAACGATCGCATTTCCGGCGCCGGCTGCCCGGGCGATGCGGTTTGCCTTGGTAGCGATCAGCGACTGGAAATTGATGCAGATCAGAAGCATGGTCTCCAGCAGCTGTGCCTCAATGATCGGAGCAGTAACTGTTACGATGGGGGTATTCGGATAAACGATGGTTCCTTCCGGTACCGCCTCGATGGTCCCTGTGAATTTGAAATCCTCCAGATACTTCAGGAATCCCTCATCAAACATATTCCGGCCGCGGAGATATGCTATATCATCCTCCGTGAAATGAAGTCCCTTGATATAATCGATCAGCATTCCCAGACCGGCACTGACTACAAAGCCGCCCCCGTCCGGATTCTTGCGGTAAAACATGTCAAATACCGCAACCTTATCCTTATTTCCCGTTACGAAATAACCATTTGCCATGGTCAGCTCATAGAAATCCATCAGCATAGTAAGATTTCTCATTTTGTTCTCCTCTCTTGTAACCCCTTTTGTTAATATTCCGTTCTTAGCTCCGGTTCTTCCGACTCTTCCCGGTTCTTGCTCCGGTTCTTCCGATTCTCGCTCCGGCTTTACCTGTTCCGGCTCCGGTTCTTCCGGTTCTTGCTCCGGTTCTTCCGGTTCTAGCTCTGGTTCTTCCGGTTCTCGCGCATACGCAGCCGGGAATCCAGGATCTTCTTCCGAATCCGCAGGTTCTTCGGCGTGATCTCCAGGATCTCATCCGTATCCAGGAAGTCCAGCGCCTGCTCCAGCGACAGCTGCTTCGGCGGAACCAGCTTCAGCGCTTCATCCGATCCGGAGGATCTGGTATTCGTCAGGTGCTTGGTCTTGCAGACATTTACCTCGATATCTTCTGCCCGTCCGGTCTCTCCCACAACCATCCCTGCATACACTTCCACGCCGGGCCCTATGAACATGGTGCCGCGCTCCTGTGCATTGAACAGGCCGTAGGTTATGGAGGTTCCTGCCTCAAAGGCTATAAGTGATCCATTTGAGCGATAATTCATTTCCCCTTTGAAATCATCATATCCGTCGAAAA
>CADBOW010000097.1 GCA_902796375.1 uncultured Lachnospiraceae bacterium
CGGCCAGGCATTCCTGGAGCTGCACCCCACAAAGTACGGTGAGGAGCTGGTTAAGAAGATGCAGAAGAACGGCGCTAAGGCTTACCTGGTAAATACTGGCTGGAACGGAACAGGCAAGCGTATCTCCATTCCGGATACCCGTGGTATCATCGATGCTATCCTGAACGGCGATATCAAGAAGGCTCCGACAAAGAAGATCCCGTTCTTCGATTTCGAAGTACCGACAGAGCTTCCGGGCGTATCCACAGAGATTCTGGATCCCCGCGATACCTACGCAGATGCTGCTGAGTGGGAAGAGAAGGCTAAGGATCTGGCAGGCCGTTTCATCAAGAACTTCAAGAAGTATGAGACCAACGAGGCCGGTAAGGCACTGGTTGCTGCAGGTCCGCAGATCTAATTCAGACATAAGGTAAAAAGCTTATGAAATAACAGAGACGGTTGCTCCGTGCATGCACAGGCAGCCGTCTCTTTTTTCCTTGCATTTTAATGTAGGTTCAGTTACAGTTAAAAGAGAGAAAAGAAGAAACGGAGGCCGCAAATGATAAAACGTGTGATTCGGATTCTGTGTATGCTCCTTTGCGTGACCGCAGGGGTTCTTTTTATGCAGAAAACCGTATATGCCGTTCCCGCCAGCCCGGATTCCGACTGGGAAGGAGAGGAAGGCAAATGCAGATCCCATCTGGTGGGTGAGATGGTTACCCTGGAGTCTCTGGAAGAGAGTGACGAAGCTGCGGAGCAGGAGCAGACGGGGAGGGCCGGGAGCAGTGCGGCGGAAACCTCCGGGAAAATGATGGCTTCCGCGAAGAGTAAGCGGAAGGAGATACCGCTGATCGTTATTGTTGTGGGCTTTTCACAGCCGACGGGTATCTTCACGGAAGGAATCCATTATCAGGCGGGCTTTGACTGGGCGGAGACCATTTTTGAAGGCGAGAAGTCGTTGACACAGTATTACTCGAATATGTCTCTGGGGAAGTTTACCTTTGTTCCTGCAAAGGAAACCAGTGCGTATAAAAAGGGAGGAAATTACAATACGGCGGATGCAAAGAATGACGGCATCATTCATGTGACGCTGGATATGGCTCATGGAGCCTGGACCGGAAAGTCCACGAAGGCATCCACTCAGACGGAATTTCAGATGGTCAGCCAGGCCTTCAAGGCGGCAGGAAAGTACATTAATTTCGGGAAATACGACAGAAATAAGGATGGGAAGCTGGGGAAGAATGAGCTTGCGATCTGTTTCATAGCGGCAGGCTTTGAAGCGGCGGCCGCACCGAAGAGTCTTCCCTATGGTGCAACCGCCTATCTTTGGGCTCATGCATGGGGCCTGGAGGATATGAAGAAGAATTTCAACCTCAGTGATCCGATTCCGAAATCCGGCGGAGTGAAGCCGGATGCATTCATAGTAATGTCTGAGATCGAAAAGATCGTCACCAAGGCAGATGGCAGCGCAGTGGCGGTACAGGCCGGCCTCGGAACGGTATCCCATGAGCTGGGACACTATCTGGGACTCCCCGATCTGTATGATACCACGTATTCGACCCGGCGGGAATGGAGCGAATATGGAGTGGGTGACCTGAGCCTGATGGCTGACGGGCCCTGGGGGAAGGATCCGGACGGGAATTCTGCCGTATATTCTCTGGATGTGTGGTCCAGATATAAGCTTGGCTGGATCAAGCCGATCACGGTCTCCGGAAATGGGACCTATAAGGTTACGGCCCAGAATTACGAATCCGAAGATCCGTCGGTTCAGGTGGCCCGGATCACTACGGCCCGAAAGAATGAATACTATCTGGTGGAAAACCATCTGTTCACCGGATGGGATGAAGGAATGCGGAATGCCTTCAGCCTCACTTTGGATTCCGGCAAGACTTATAAGTCCAACGGCGGGGTAGTGATCTGGCATATCGATGAGGAAATCTGTAAGCAGTATGATGACTATCAGATGGTAAATTCCACTGACCATCGCCCCGGAGTCATGGTCCTGTATCCGGAGCGGGAATGGAACGGGAAATATACATTTATCCGTGAGTACGAGAAGGGCAGCGTATCCACCTATCCCTTCCTGGAATCCCGGATCCTGGCAGGACAGTATAAGAAGCTGGCCGCCGGCTTTTACCTGCCGTATTACGGAGACGGAAGCTTTGCGGATTATCTGGCCGGAAGATATGATTCCTGTATTAAGTTCAAATACATTTCCGGAAGCGGAAATTCCGCAAAATTCAAGATCAAAATGGATCATACGCCGGCCATCGATCTGGAGATCGAGAACCGCAAACCGGCGACCGTAAAGAGAGCCGGAAGCTATGAGAAGGTAAGATACTGTTCGGTCTGCGGGCAGGAGCTGAAGCGGGTAAAATGCGTCCAGCCGAAGCTTCCCACCGGATGGAAGAAGAAGGCCGGGAAGAAGTATTACTACGATAAAACAGGGAAGCTGTCCAAAGGCTGGAAGAAGATTTCCGGTAAATGGTATTACTTTAATAAAAAAGGCGTCATGCAGACCGGATGGATGAAGTCAGGAGGAAAATGGTACTACCTGAAGAAGAACGGCATCATGACCGTCGGATGGATTAAGATCGGCGGGAAATGGTATTATATGGATTCGTCCGGGGTGATGGTGACCGGATCCCTGTGGATCGGAGGAAAGCTGTATCAGTTCGGAGGTAACGGCGTGTGCCTGAATCCGTAATTCACGGGACCCGCTCCTTTCCGACTTTCGGAAGGTTCCTCTTTGATAATCATAAAAAGTATGATAAAATAAGTCGTTACATTTACTATCAGACAGACGAGTACGGAGGGATAGCGTATGGCCAGATATGAAAGTCCGGTCTTTATCATCGGTCATAAAAATCCGGATACGGATTCCATAGCTGCCGCGATCGCCTATGGGTATCTGAAAGCTGAGACGGATGATCAGGTCTTCATCCCGGCCCGCTGCGGAAATATCAGCAGCGAGACACAGTATGTCCTGGACCGGTTCGGGTTCAAGCCTCCGCGGTTTATCGGTGATGTCCGCACCCAGGTGCGGGATATGGAGATGCGGAGGATCGACGGGGTCTCCGAGGGTATGTCTCTCAGAGATGCATGGAAGATCATGAAGGAAAATGAGGTTGTGACTCTGTGTATCACGGAGAACAAGCTTCTGAAGGGCCTGATCACCACAGGAGATATCATGGAGTCCTATATGGGGTCCTATGAGTCCAATACCCTTTCCTCGGCGAAAACCGTTTATCGGAATATCGTCAGTACTCTGGACGGAGAGCTTCTGGAGGGAGATATCAATGATGTGCAGACCGAGGGAAAGGTCCTGATCGGCGCAGGAACGCCGGATGCCATGGAGAAGCAGATCGCACCCCATGATATCGTGATCCTGGGTGACCGGTACGAATCCCATTTCTGTGCCATCGAAATGGAAGCGGACTGCATCATCGTCTGCGGTGGAGCCAATGTGACGGAAACCATCCGGAAGCATGCCCGGGAACGGGGCTGCAAGATCATCCGGACCAGGCACAGTACATTTACGGTGGCACGTCTGATCTATCAGAGTATGCCCATCCGGTATTTCATGCGGTCGAAGGATCTGATCACCTTCCGCATGGATGAATACATAGAGGATATTCTTCCGCTGATGGCTTCCACACGGCATAGATATTTCCCGGTGGTAAATACCGAAGGCAGGTATAAGGGCATGGTCAGCCGACGGAATTTCCTGGGAGCGACCAAGAAGAAAGTGATCCTGGTGGATCATAATGAAAAGTCACAGGCAGTGAACGGTATTGAATCCGCGGATCTGCTGGAGATCATAGATCATCACAGGCTGGGCACCATTGCAACCTCCAGACCGGTGTTCTTCCGAAATCAGCCGGTGGGCTGCACGTGTACCATCATTTACCAGATGTTCTGGGATGAAGGGATTGATATCCCGAAGGACATCGCCGGACTTATGCTGGCGGCCATCATTTCCGACACACTGCTTTATCGTTCTCCCACCTGCACCCAGGCAGACCGGGTTGCCGGCGAGGGGCTGGCACAGATTGCAGGTGTGGACCCGGAGGAATTGGCGAAGGCCATGTTCACCGCAGGCAGTGATGTGGGCGATAAGAGCGCATCGGAGATCCTGCATCAGGATTTCAAGCGCTTCATGGTAGGAGATCATACAGTTGCAGTCGGTCAGATCAGTACGATGGATTCCAATGAAGTGGAACTGATCCGGGAACGGCTGGAACCGGAATTCGACGAGCTTCGGGAACGGGAAAATGTAGATATGCTGTTCTTCATGATCACCAATATTCTGCAGGAATCCTCAGATGTACTGTTCTCCGGATCCAAGGCGGAGATCATTCTGGAGGCCGGGTTCAATGTGACATCCAGAGATCATAGAATGGTACGGCTTCCGGGCGTGGTTTCCCGGAAGAAACAGATGCTTCCGACCATCACAGGCACGATAGAATTACAATAACCAGGGGGGCTAAGATGGCTGAGTTTACATTATTTACCGACGTGAATACGGATGTACATCCCGTATATGCTGAGAGAGAAGGGATCATCATTCTTCCGCAGTACTACTATTTTGAAGACGGAGTGGTATACGGTGATGAGATCGTTCTGGATGAGGAGACCTTCTACCGTCGGCTGGCGGAGGGAGAAACCGCAAAATCCACGGGATGTAATCCGGATCGTGTGCGCCGGACCTTTGAGGCAGAGCTGAAGAAGGGAAAGGATATTCTGGCAATCATCTGTTCCTCCGGCCTTTCCGGCAGCTTCAGTACCTGTTATACAGTGGGTGAGGAGCTGGCAGCGGAATATCCGGATCGGAAGATCATCGTTATGGATTCCCTGAATGAATCCTCCGGAGCAGGCCTGATGCTCTATGTTGCGAGAGACATGCAGAAGGAAGGCAGGACCATGGAGGAGATCCGGGATTATATCGAATCCGTGAAGCAGAACTTCCAGGGCATGTTCATTGTGGATGATCTGAAATATCTGGTGCGGGGCGGACGGCTGTCAGCCTTCAGCGGAGCCTTCGGCACCATGCTGGACATCAAGCCGATCCTATATCTGAATGAGGAAGGGAAGATCGTACCCCTGAAGAAGGTTCGTACCAGAAAAAGAGCCATCAACGAGCTACTTCGGATCGCAAAGGAAATGGAACCGGATCCCATCTATATCTGCACGGCCTATACCTACGACAAGACAGCGGCGGAGGAGCTGGCAGACCGTATCCGGGATGAGCTGGGAATCGAGATAGACCGGGAAGTGAAGATCGTAATGATCAACAATACCATTGGAGCACATACAGGACCGAACGCACTGGGATTGGGCTTCCTGGCACGCAGGAAGCTGTCGGAGATAAATGTGTAATGAAGTGGCCGTGCATATGCGCGGCCATTTCCTACTTTGATAAGGCGGGAAAATGATGGATTCTCCTTTAAAACTGATCGATGGATTATCCGGGGGGAGAAAGCTCACCCGGGAGGAATACCTGACGCTGATCCGGGAAAGGGATCAGGTCCGCGAAACGGCTGCGGAAAGAGCCTGTGGGGTCAGGAACTCCCATTACGGGAACCGGGTATTCATCCGCGGACTGATCGAATTTACAAATTACTGCAGGAATAACTGCTATTACTGCGGGATCCGGGCCGGGAATCCGAAGGCGGATCGGTATCGTCTGTCACCGGAGGAGATCCTGACGGTGGCGGAGGAGGGTTACAGGCTGGGATTTCGGACCGTGGTACTTCAGGGAGGAGAGGATCCGGGATTTTCGGAGGAGATGCTGGAGGAACTGGTCCGGAAGCTGAAAGCACAGCGCCCCGACCGGGCGGTGACACTATCCTTCGGAGAACACAGCTCCGAGACCTTCCGGAAATGGAAGGAGGCCGGGGCGGACCGGTATCTGCTCCGACATGAGACCATCAATCCGGAGCATTATGCGTCGCTTCATCCGAAGGAAATGTCCTACGAACACAGGATCCAATGCCTGAGGGATCTGAGATCCCTGGGATATCAGGTGGGAGCGGGCTTCATGGTGGGATCGCCGGGGCAGACGGAAGAGGATCTTGCGCAGGAAATGCTGTTCCTTCGGGAATTCAGACCGGAAATGGTGGGGATCGGTCCATTTCTCCCGCATCAGGATACTCCCTTCGCGGAGGAAACTGCGGGCAGCGCGGAACTGACCACCTTTCTGTTGTCGCTGATCCGGCTTACCCTTCCCCGGGTACTGCTTCCTGCCACAACGGCACTGGGCACCGCGGATGCGGAAGGGCGTGAAAAGGGAATCCTGGCAGGCGCAAATGTGGTGATGCCGAATCTGTCCCCGGCAGGGGTGAGAGAGAAATACATGCTGTATGATCATAAGATCTGTACCGGAGAGGAGGCGGCGCAATGCAGCGCCTGTCTTGCGGGACGGATCCGAAGCACCGGATGTGAGATAGTAGTTGACAGAGGAGATCCGGCATAGAACCGGAGAGACGAACGGAAATCGTAGGAGGAACTGAAAGTGAAGTATGATATGTATTCCATGAAGGCGGAAGAATTCATCAATGATGAAGAGATTCTGGAGACCATTGCCTATGCCGATGAGCATAAGAATGACCTTTCGCTGGTGGATGCCATTTTGGAGAAGGCCCGGCTGAGAAAGGGTCTGACACACAGAGAGGCCAGTGTGCTTCTGGCCTGTGATGACGAAGAGAAGGTGAATGAGATCTACGATCTGGCAGAACAGATCAAGAAGGATTTCTACGGAAACCGTATCGTTCTTTTTGCACCCCTCTACCTGTCCAACTATTGTGTAAACGGATGCCTTTACTGTCCGTACCATCTGAAGAATCAGCATATTCCCCGGAAAAAGCTGACCCAGGAGGAGGTGGCGCGGGAGGTGATCGCCCTGCAGGATATGGGACATAAACGTCTGGCCATTGAAGCCGGAGAGGATCCTGTGAACAATCCCATCGAGTATATCCTGGACTGCATCCATACCATATATTCCATTAAGCATAAAAACGGTGCCATTCGCCGGGTCAATGTGAATATCGCAGCCACCACGGTGGAGAATTATAAGAAGCTGCATGATGCGGGGATCGGGACCTACATTTTATTCCAGGAAACCTATCATAAGGACAATTATGAGATACTGCATCCCACGGGACCGAAGCATAACTATGCCTATCATACCGAAGCCATGGACCGGGCCATGGAGGCGGGGATCGATGATGTGGGGATCGGTGTGCTGTTCGGCCTGGATCATTATCGGTACGAATTCGCGGGACTGCTTATGCATGCGGAACATCTGGAGGCGGTTCACGGTGTAGGACCGCACACCATCAGCGTACCCAGGGTGAAGCCTGCGGATGATATCGATCCCACGGACTTCGATAATTCCCTGAGTGATGAGATGTTCTGCAAGATCGCAGCCTGCATTCGGATCGCTGTTCCCTATACAGGCATGATCATTTCCACCAGGGAGACACCGGAGGTGAGAGAGAAGATCATCCGGCTGGGGGTCAGCCAGATCAGCGGGGGTTCCAGAACCTCTGTCGGCGGGTATGCGGAGGAGGAGCGGCCGCATGACACGGAGCAGTTCGACGTGTCCGACAACCGGACATTGGATGAGGTGGTTCACTGGCTGATGGAAGACGGCTACATACCTTCCTTCTGCACGGCGTGTTATCGGGAAGGACGGACGGGAGACCGGTTCATGGAGCTCTGCAAGTCCGGTCAGATCCAGAACTGCTGTCATCCGAATGCGCTGATGACCCTGAAGGAATTCCTGGAGGACTATGCTTCTCCGGAGACAAAATGTCTCGGAGAGGAAGTGATCGAAAGGGAGATCGGCACCATTCCCAAGGAGAAGGTGCAGGAGATCGTCCGTCAGCGGCTGGAAAAGATCGCCGACGGGGAGAGGGATTTCCGATTCTGATCTCCGGGTCGTCCCTTGAGTTGCAGTAATGAGTTTTCCGTGAAAATGCAAGGCGATTCTGCCTTCGGTGGCAGAATTCCGGAAGGATGGATAAGGAGAGGAAAGAATGAGTCTGAATGATACCCCCAATGCCGAGCGGATCCAGATCGGTTTCTTCGGCCTTCGAAATGCGGGGAAGAGCAGTCTGATCAACCGGTTTACGAATCAGGAGGTATCTCTGGTCAGTGAGGTAAAGGGTACCACCACGGATCCGGTGCGTAAGAGCATGGAGCTTCTGCCCCTGGGACCGGTGACCGTCATTGATACGCCGGGCTTTGATGATGAAGGAAATCTGGGAGCGCAGAGAGTCCGCAGAACCCGGGAGGTTCTGGCGGTCTGTGATATCGCAGTGCTGGTGACGGAGCATGATACACTGAATGAAGTTGAAGATGAGTTATGTAAACTGATCCGGGAGCGGGAGATTCCCTGTGTGATGGTGCGGAGTAAGGCGGACCGGGGAGAGTTGGAAACCGGGACAGAGCAGGAAGAACGGGGAGAGGCGGAGACAGGAACAGAGCAGGAAACCCGGACGGACAGCAGCGGGTTTCTTACGGTCAGCGCCGTAGACGGCACGGGGATGGAAGCACTGAAGGAGCAGATCGCACATCTGATGCAGGGACGGGAGAAGAAGCTTCGTTTTGTGGCGGATCTGATCCGGCCGGGAGATACGGTGGTACTGGTGATCCCCATTGACTCCTCAGCCCCGAAGGGACGTCTGATCCTGCCGCAGCAGCAGGCCATCCGGGATATTCTGGATGCGGGTGCGGTCAGCATGGTTACCGGAGTGGAGGAACTGCCGGACGTACTGGCGTCCTTGAAGAAGGCTCCGGCTCTGGTGATCACGGATTCCCAGGTGTTCGGACGTGTTATGAAGCTGGTACCCCGGGAAATCCCGCTTACATCATTTTCCATACTGATGGCCAGATATAAGGGATTCTTGAAGCAGGCGGTCAGAGGTGCGGCAGTACTGGACCGGCTTCCGGAGGGAGCGAATGTGCTGATCAGCGAGGGATGTACACACCACAGGCAGTGTGAAGACATCGGGACGGTGAAGCTGCCCAAATGGATCCGGGAGTACACGGGAAAAAACGTGGATTTCACCTTCACCTCCGGGAAAGGATACCCGGAAAACACGGAACGTTTCCACCTGATCGTTCACTGCGGCGCCTGCATGCTCACCGACCGGGAGGTGCAGAACCGGATGCACGCGGCGGAACGGGCGGGAGTCCCATTTACGAATTACGGAACACTGATCGCAAAGATCAATGGGATTCTGGATCGGAGTATCGCATGTATTCCGGACCTGTAGGAGCTTTGCACTCTGCAGAACAGGATTTTAGCTTTATATAACCGAAGTTGTCGGAGACGGGTATTTCGTACCCGTCTCTTTTCAGTTTCCGAAGCACCTGAAATATTTTTTGTATTTTAAGGTTACTTTCAGTTTGTTCTTATATCATGGCATCAGCAACAGGGTCAGATTTGAAATACAGAGCAGAGAAGAGGTGAGGATCATGCAGGGTTTTCAAGACGTCTTCAAAAGAACGGAAATTAAATACATCCTCAGGATCGATCAGTATGAGGCGCTGATGGAGCGACTTCAGGGAATCGCGAAGATCGATCAGTACGGAGAGACGGATATCCTGAACATTTATTATGACACGCCGGAGTTCAGCCTGATCCGATCCTCTCTGGAAAAGCCGGTATATAAGGAGAAGCTTCGACTCAGGAGCTATGGGATCCCGAAGGAGGAAACCACTTCCTTCATAGAGATCAAGAAGAAATATAAAGGTGTTGTATATAAACGAAGGATTGATGCTCCCTACAGCAGGGCAAAGGGATATCTGGAGGGAAGAAATGATCTTCTGCAGAAGTCCCAGATCAAAAGTGAGATCGATGCATTTCGAACCGGTTATCAGGGACTTCGGCCGGCGATGGCGATCTCATATAAGAGGATCGCTCTGGCAGGGATTCAGGATCCGAATCTCAGGATCACCTTTGACCGTCAGATCCGCTGGCGTACGGATCGCCTGGACCTTCGGGCCGGAGCCGCGGGAGAGGATCTTCTGAAAGAAGGAGAACGGCTTATGGAAGTGAAGATAGCAAATGCATTTCCGATGGAGCTGTCACGAATATTCAGTGAGCTTGGGATCTTCCCGGGGTCTTTTTCCAAATACGGAGAGGGATACCTTACCATGATGAAAAGATCTGCGGCGGTGGCCTGTCAGACGCCGGATGCGGCAGCGGCATCGGAGCTGGGAAACAGGGAAAATCTGGGATATGCATCTTAGCGTAAATATAAGGATAAGGAAAGGGGAGATGATTTATGTTAGGAAGTAATTTTTTCGGTACGATATTTGATTCGACAACACTCACGGGAAATGATTTTCTGATCGCCACGGTTTGTGCCATTGTCTGCGGACTGGTCATAGCCCTCCTGTACCGGATCAGGAATCATTGTTCCAAGAGCTTCTTTATAACCCTTGCAGTACTTCCCCCGGCGGTTCAGATGGTGATCATGCTGGTGAACGGGAATCTGGGAGCCGGGGTGGCCGTGGCAGGCGCATTCAGCCTTGTCCGGTTCCGCTCCGCTCCCGGTAAGGGACAGGAGATCGCATGTATCTTCCAGGCTATGGCAGTCGGCCTTGCAACCGGCATGGGATATATCGGAATCGCGATCATTTTCACACTTCTGATCTCGGGACTGATGCTGGTTCTGAACCTGCTTAAGGTAGGAGACGGCCCCGGACAGGAACGGATCCTAAGGATCACGGTTCCGGAGAATCTGGATTTTGAAGGGAAATTTGACAGAGTTTTTGATAAGTATCTGGAAAGATATACACTGGATGAAGTGAAGACTTCAAACATGGGAAGCCTCTATAAGATCAGCTACCATGTGATCACGAAGGCGGATATTTCCGTAAAGCAGATGATGGATGAGCTTCGCACTGGAAACGGGAATCTGGAGATCAGCCTGGCCCGGCCGGTAACGGTTATGGACGAATTATAGAAGGAAGGTGGTTCCTATGAGTATGAACAGAAAGAAATACTATCTGGCAGGTACACTCCTGTCGCTGGGAATGATCACCGGATTGTCCGGGTGCGGAACGAATTCGGTTGAAGCGAAGGAAAAAGGAAAGAATACGGATGGCTCCGGAGAAGAATCCGTCTTCGACGAGTTCTTTGGAGGTATTAAGGACAAGCTCACTGCCGGAACAGAGAATGGATCGGATTCGAAGAAGAAGGACAAGGATGCATCGGGTTCGAAAAATGCGGACAAGGATGCTTCTGATCAGGATTCGAAGAAGAAAGGGGAATCCGGCAATACGAAGAAGGCTGCAGAGGATTATTTCTCCGACCGGGATCAGAACTGGGAATATGATGCTTCGGAGGCAGAGACCATAACGCTTTCAGGAACAACCGCTTCCGTAAGCGGATCCGGGGCGACGGTGGAGACCGCGTCGGACGGAGCCCCTCTGATCACCGTGAAGAAGGAAGGGACCTACATTGTGTCCGGAACTCTGGAGAAGGGTCAGATCGTCGTAGATGTTGGAGATGAGGATAAGGTTCAGCTGGTTCTGTCCGGTGTGACCATGACCAATGATGACAGCGCATGCATTTTCGTGAAAAATGCAGATAAGGTATTTATTACCCTGGCGGATGGAACGACGAATACCCTGTCCGACACCGGAAAGGAATATGTTCAGACAGATTCGGATACCACCGTGGACGGAGTGATCTTTGCGAAGGATGATATCACCCTGAACGGTACGGGCAGTCTCACGATTCAGGCCGGCTATAAGCATGGCATTGTGGGCAAGGATGACCTGAAGATCATTGACGGGACCTATCATGTGACAGCTGCGTCCAAGGGAATCTCCGCAAATGATTCCATCCGGATCAAGGCGGGCTCCTTCGTGATCGATGCGAAGGATGACGGGCTTCACACCTCCAATGGGGATGAAGATGGCCGCGGATATATCTATATCGAAAATGGAACCTTTGATATTTCCTCCGGTGATGACGGGATCCATGCGGAGACCGATCTCATCATCAAGGACGGGAAGATCAATATTAAAGAAAGCAAGGAAGGGCTGGAAGGCTATACGGTCACAGTGGATGGCGGAGACATCACCATAGTATCCACCGATGACGGTATCAATGCGGCCGGAGGCTCTGCCAATACAGACAGCAAGGTGACCGGCAGGACGACTGACAAGGCGACCGACAAGACGACTGACAAGGCGACCGACAAGACGACTGACAAGACGACCGACAAGACGACCGACAAAACGACCGACGAAACGACTGACAAGACGACCGACGAGACGACTGACAAGGTGACCGGAGATACATCGGAAGGCGATCTTTCGCTGGATGAGCTTCCGGCAGGACAGACAAATGGGCAAAACGGGCAGATGCCCGGGATGCCGGACTTCGGAGGCGGCATGGACGGGCAGATGCCTGAAATGCCGGACTTCGGAGGCGGCATGGACGGACAGATGCCGGAGATGCCGAACTTCGGAAACGGACAGGGCGGCCGGCAGATGCCGAACTTCGGAAACGGTCAGGACGGCCAGCAGATGCCGAACTTCGGTGGAGGTCAGGGCGGGCCTGGCGGCTTCGGAGGCATGGATACGGATGAGAACGCAGTGATCACCA
>CADBOW010000098.1 GCA_902796375.1 uncultured Lachnospiraceae bacterium
ATAAAGCCGAAATATTTGGTCCCGGTCCGGTTGATCATTTCCATATATCCATCTGCCCAACCGGAATTAAGAGAGAAGGGAGCATGGACTTCCAGACCGATCTTCACATTGACTTTCTCAGCATATTCGAGGCTTCCTTCGATCACATCCATCGGAGTGGAAACCAGTGTACGGATCACCGGAAATCCCAGAAGGCCTGCCAGACGGAGGTCTCTCTTCATCATATTGACCTGCTCGCCAAGGGATAAGGTCCGGTTGCTGAAGATGCGGTTTTCCAGGAAGGCGTCATAGCAGGAAGGTGTCAGACCATACTGATCCAGCATGGAGAACCAGTGTGCCCGGAATTCCTCATCTTCGATGGGATTCGGAAAATGCTTGATCATCTGCTCTGCCAGCAGTTCCACGCCGGTAGCTCCGGTCTTCGCTGTCTCCCGGAGGCACCCTTCCAGATCCAGTTTTCCTTCATAATATTCATCCTGATAGCTGTACAGGGAAATACTTCTTTTGATATCGCTTGCCATGGTTTTTCCTCCTATCCGTTATGCAATCACGAAGTCTGTTTCACATACCGCTTCTATCGGGAAGGGCATGTACGACGGAACGATCAGCTGGACCGCTTTGATATGATGAGATCCTTTTGCAAGCCCGCCCTCCTTCTTTACATTGACCGTTGCATACTCGCCGAATTCCCAGCGGTAGTCGGGATCCACAACCGTCAGCATCTCGTCCAGGGTAAAGGTTTCGCCGTTGACCGTCATGGAAATATCCTCTCTTGCTGCATCCTCTCCATCGACATTCACACTGATATTGTGCACGATCGACAGAGTGATCCCGCGGTAATACTGCGCCTTGAACTGGAACTGATATCCTGTTACCTTGTCCCCTTCCACGATGTTTTTAAATCCATCCGGATTAAAAATCTGTCTAGCTGCCATCATTTCCTCCTTTATCATTAAACTATGACTACAGTTCTTTCATAAAGATCTCTTCCATAAGGCAATCTTCCGAGCTGCCTCCCGCAAAGATCCGGAACAGTCCGTCTTCCAGGCGGTAATTTCCTTCATTATCATAGAATCCCAGTTCCGATTTCGGCAGTACGAAGGATACCTCCGCCTGCTCTCCGGGATCCAGTCTTATTTTCCGGAATCTCTTCAGTTCCTTTACCGGCCGCACCAGGGAAGCTGCCGCATCCTGTACATACAGCTGCACTGTTTCACTGCCTGCAAGGGCGCCGGTATTGGAAACGCTGACTTTGATCTGGAGTTCTCCGTCCGTTTCACTGATCGACAGACCGGAATATCCAAATGTTGTATAACTCAGCCCGTATCCGAAAGGATACAGCACACCCGGCTCCACATCCAGATACCGGGATGTAAATTTACTCCGGGAGCCCGGTCGTCCGGTGCTGGGATGATTATAATAAACAGGACACTGGCCTGTTGTCCGCGGGAAGGAAGAGGAGAGCTTTCCTTCCGGATTGACCTTCCCGGACAGGACGGCCGCCACAGCATTCCCCATCTGGATTCCCAGATGCCAGCCTTCCACGATGGCCGGGATATGATCCTGCTCCCACTGAAGCGCCAGGGGTCTTCCGTTCATCAGCACCAGCGCGACCGGTTTGCCGCCGGCCAGCAGCTGTTCCAGCAATTCACGCTGTTTTCCCGGCAGTGTGATATCCGACCGGGAAGAGGCCTCCCCGGACATGGCGATCGTCTCTCCCAGGATTGCCACGACCACATCTCCGTAAGCTATGGCCTCCCTGATCTCTTCTTCATTCAGTTCCCCTTCCGGACCGCCGCAGGGGAAGTACTTCAGCTCCGGAAATGCCTGCTGCATGCCATCCAGGATGGTCACGCAGTCCTTCGGACGCCAGTTCATGGCCCAGGCTCCGATGATCTCTTCTTTATTGTCTGCCAGGGTTCCCACCAGGGCGATCTTCGCATCTTTTCTGAGGGGCAGGAGATTCCCTTCGTTTTTCAGGAGGACGATGGATTTCTCTGCAGCCTCCCTCGCCAGAGCCACATGCTCTTCCGGAAGGACTTCATAACGCTCCATCTGCTCTTCTGTCACATATGGATGCTCGAAAAGTCCCAGCCACATCTTCACACTCAGGATCCTGCGGACTGCATCGTCGATCACGTCCATGGAAACCCGTCCGTCTTCCACCGCGTCCTTCAGATGATGCCGGTAGATCTCCGTTCCCATATCCATA
>CADBOW010000099.1 GCA_902796375.1 uncultured Lachnospiraceae bacterium
CTGGCCATGTTAAAATGCCCAATTATATTATTTTTTATATGGCCAGTCCATTTTCCCAGTCTTGATTTTTCTCCGCATCTGCTTTACTATGATAGGGATTATTTGAAAGAAAAAGGAATTCGCGTCATGCAGAATACCATACCTTCAACAAAGAAAAAGGCCCTGATCACACTGACTCTTACTCTGAGCCTTATCGTCCTCAGCATCGTAACCGTTCTTCTGAGCGCCCGAAAGCTGGATCTTCGAATTGAAGTTCAGTCTGATCAGTATTCCGATTATCAGGTTGATTTCGACATCGATGGAATCTGCGAGGTTTCCTCATTGACGAGGGACGGATACACGGTAACCATTCATCTGAAACCGCTGAAGGCCGGAGAGACCACCGGATACCTCCGTTGTACAGCGGAAGGTAGCGACCGCTGGCCCGACACTTATGGCTTCGGAATCAACGCAACCGCTTCCGGGCTGATCTATTCGGGAAGATATTCTTTCAACGGAGTGTATATTATCTTTTCATACATAGCCGTCTTCTTCCTGGCCCTTGCCATCCTGCTGTTTCACTGGTATCGACAGACCCGTAAGGCACGCCATTTCTGTTATAAGACGATCCTGGATTTCGGACTGGCTTTGTTCTTTCTGGCCCAGTCTCTGATCCTGCTGGCTGCCATCGCATACAGCCTTCTGGGAGACCACCCTCTGAAAGGGGATCATCTTCTGGTGATCCTGGGACTCTCACTGTCTCTGATCTCGCTTCTTACATTTCCGTTCCTATTTATATTCTCACTGATGATCACCATCAGCAACATCGGCCTGATCCGAAGAGAGGGCGCCCGTCCCACAAATGCTCTGGGCATCATCCTCAGTGTTTTTCTGATGGCCGGACTTCTGCTGCTGGTAATTCTGTACTATTACACGCCGGCTTTCCTGACCATGGATATCAAGAGCGTAGCCATCAACACATCCCGGGGGATCCTGTCCTCCTTATTCTTCTACTTCCTATGCATTCTCTTCTCCACCCTGCTGTTCAGCCAGCGGGCAGGACGTCATAAGCCTGAGCTGAACAAGGATTATCTGATCATTCTCGGATGCGGGATCCGGGAGGACGGAACCCTCTATCCTCTCCTGCAGGGGCGCGCCGACCGGGCGATCGATTTCTATCAGAAGCAGCTGAAGGAAACCGGCAGAAAAGCCATCTTCGTTCCCTCCGGCGGTCAGGGGCCGGACGAATGTATGCCCGAGGGAGAAGCGATCCGAAATTATCTCCTGTCCAAAGGAATCCCGGAAGAGCAGATCCTTCCGGAAACGAAGTCGGTCAACACACTTCAGAATATGAAGTTCTCCATGCAGGTGATCGAGGATGCCGCTGCAAAATGTTCCGCTGCAGAAGGTTCTGCTGCAGAAGCCACTGACGCTTCAAACACCGGCAGTACTCCATCCATCCTTCAGAGTGACTCGATAGCCTTCTCCACCACAAACTACCACGTTTATCGAAGCGGAATACTTGCTTCTGATGTGGGAATGAATGCCGACGGCATGGGTGCCAAAACCAAATGGTATTTCTGGCCAAACGCCCTGATCCGGGAGTTCGTCGGCCTGATGGTTCGGGAATGGAAGACGCACGCGATGATCTGCCTGTTCTTCACGCTCCATGCGATCTTAAGCTCCAACCTCAGCTGGATCTTCGCACTCCTGCCGTAGATATACCGGCCCGACGGAAGTCGGTCTGTCCCCAGTTCAGTGAGATAGTAAAAACCCCCGCATCCGCGGGGGTTTTTGACTATCTCTTACTAAACTGTGCGAACGGGATCAAGATGACATGCCGGCGGCATGTCATCCCCGCGAGCTTCAGACCGACGGAAGTCGGTCTGTCCCCAGTTCAGTGAGATAGTAAAAACCCCCGCATCCGCGGGGGTTTTTACTATCTCTTACTAAACTGGGGAGCACGACGTGCTGCCTTGAGTCCGTATTTCTTTCTTTCCTTCATTCTCGGATCTCTGGTCAGGTAACCTGCCTTCTTCAGAGCCGGACGGAAATCTGCACTTGCCTCGTTCAGAGCTCTTGCAATACCGTGACGGATGGCACCTGCCTGTCCGGTAAAGCCACCGCCATATACATTGACAAGTACATCATACTTACCCTCTGTACCTGTTACTGCAAACGGCTGACGAACGATAACCTTCAATGTATCCATACCGAAGTACTCTTCGATGTCTTTCTTATTGACTGTGATCTTGCCGGTTCCCGGTGTGATATAAACACGGGCAACACTGCTCTTTCTTCTACCTGTTCCGTAAAATCTTGTAGACTTTGCCATAACCTGTTCCTCCTACTCTTAATACTTGATCTCGAGCGCTTCCGGCTGCTGAGCTGCCTGCTTATGCTCCGGTCCTGCATATACGAAAAGCTTCTTGTA
>CADBOW010000100.1 GCA_902796375.1 uncultured Lachnospiraceae bacterium
CGAAGATCTCTGGTCAGCTCCGCAAGGCCATTCTCGTTGGTGTCCACCACAACAAGACTTCTCGGTTGAAAAGGAAGGAGCACTTTGATAAAGGATGAGCCGATGGAACCTGCGCCCCCGATCACAAGGACAGATCGTCCCTCCACCTTCTGACGGATCTCATCACTTCGTTTCAACAGATCCGATTCAAACATGGAAATCTTTCGTTTCGTCACGTATTCAGATATAAAGTCTGTTAGATTAAACATAACTCTTGCTTTCTTCGGTTTATTCGACCTGTCAATCATTTACCCTGGCGACGATCAATATCTCCTTCGCCCCCGGATTTTCTCCGACCACTCAGTGACTTTAAACCTTCGGAGTATCTTCCGGCGTAGTTTCCGACTCAAAGTTAATCCTCTCCTCTTCCACCACCAGCGGCCGGTTCATCACTCTCTGATTGATGCTCATGATGTACTCACCCATAAGCCCCATGAAGAACAGAAGGATGGAACCGATGAAGAAGATACCGATCAGAAGCGGTGCGGTTCCGGCATCAAACCGTTCCCAGTAACAGAGCTTCAGGATAAGGTAGACCATACCTACCATAAAGCTTCCGAAGGCCAGAAACATTCCCATGAAGGTGGCAAGCCGGAGCCCCGACTTTGTGTAGGATGTAAAGGACAGCATGGCCGCATCGTACAGTGTGAAGAAGTTATTGTGGGTCTTCCCCGCCCGGCGCTTCGGCTGCTCATAGGGAATCTCCTTCCGTTTATATCCCAGCTCCGCCACGATACCCCGGAGGAAGGGTGTGGGATCCTTCAGTTCCCGAAGCACCTCCACGAAATCCCGGTCATACAGACCGGAGCCGGTAAAATGCTCGATGATGTCCACCTGGGACATCTTGTGCAGCATCTTATAGTACAGCTTCCTGCAGCTCCGCATGATCAGGCCTTCCTTTGTCTTGGCCTTCACGCCGATGACGATCTTATAACCCTCTTCCCACGCCTCCAGATACTGAGGGATCAGCTCCAGGGGATCCTGAAAATCGCAGACCATGCTGATGACACAGTCTCCCGTGGTCTGAAGGATGCCGTAATAGGGGGAGTTGAACTGGCCGAAATTCTTTGCATTGAAGATGGCCTTCACCTTCGGATTCTTCCGACAGATCTCCCGAAGAAGCGGACGGGTATTGTCTCTGGAATCATTATCGATGAACAGAAGCTCATAGTCATAGGCCGAAAGCTGCTGCTCGAACATCTCAGTGACCGCATTCGCCATCGGCACCACATTTTCTTCCTCATTGAAGCACGGTATCAATACACTGACCTTTTTTCTCTGTTCCATCGATAAACCCCTGTCAAAATGAATTTCAGCCCCAAAAGGGCCCACTTTCCTAACTTTCTATTATACACTAAAACGGCTGTCGCTGCACCCATTAAAATGTGGCATTTATCTGAAATCTCTGTACGAGACGGCGGATTCCCTGATCAAAGGAATACTCCGGAACAAACCCGGTATCCTTCGTAAGCTCGGAAATGTCCGCCACCAGATGCATCACCTGATCTTCATTATAGGGCCGCTTTCCGAAGCCGATCTCCTTCTCGTATCCGGTGATCTCCGCGATCTGCTCCACATACCAGCGAAGGGAATGGGCCTCACCGCTGCCCACCACATAGGTCTTCCCGTCGATGCCCTTCTCACCGGCCAGCAGAAATGCTCTGGCCGCATCCTCCGAATAGATATAATCCCACATCTGTTCACAGGGAGAGAATTCCGTATCCTCCTTCTGAAGCATCCTGCGGACTGCGGTACTGATCAGGGTTTCTTCCCTGTCATAGGGTCCGTAGACACTGAGAACCCGTGCCCAGATATGCCGCATCCCCTTCTGCTCCGCAAAGTACCTGGAAAGATGTCCGGCGCAGAGCTTCGCATTCCCATAACCGGTCTCAGGATTTGTAGGTGTGTCGGGTCTGAGGCGGAGATCCGAATAAGCGGTGCCTGCCGCCCGGTCCACACGACCGTATTCCGCCTGAGATCCTGCTCCCACAAATGTGGCGCATCCCAGCTCCCGGGCAAATGTGACCGCCTCCAGAGCAGCATTTACATTCTGCATCTGATGATGGATATCGTTTCTTCCTTCCCCGTAGGATGCATCCCAGGCCAGATGGAAGAATATGGCTTCCGGATCCTTCTCCGCCGGAACTTCCCATCGGATCCCCTGCTCCTTCAGAATATCCATGGCATTATGATACTCTGCCAGATCCATGCGGAGGACCTGACACCTGGGAATCCCTCCCAGCTCGTCCGCCCGTCCGGACTCCCGGTGAACGATGGCAAGGACCTCATAATCCTTACTCAGTGCTTCATTGATCAATGCCCGTCCGATGGCTCCGGTGGGGCCCGTGATTACTACTCTCTTCATACGCAACTCCTTTTTTAGTCCGGGTATTCCCGTTACCCATGTCATTTCAACGGCATCCGGCGTCATTCCGGGACCGGAAGCCTAAGCATCTTTCCATTCTCCTCAGGATATCTCATACAGACTGGGGGTGATAAATTCCAGTTCCATCCGCCGTCCGATCACCGCCAGTTCCCCCCGGATCAGTTCATTTCTCCGATCTGCCTCCTTTGAGAAATCATAGCTCACCTTATCATTGCAGTAATCCGCCGCATAGTCTCCGGAATAACCGTCCATGCCTGCGATCCGGATATGCCGGACGCCTGCCGCGGCCAGAAGCTTCAGGGCCATCACGCCGGAATTATCGATGATCTCCGGTGAATCCGACGAGAAGCTGGAGAAATTCACCATGAAATCATACTGCTCCGCCTCCTTCATATTGGAGGTGATGATGCATTTTGCATCCGTATGTCCTTCGATCTTTACATACCGCCGCATATTGCTGCTGAAGATATAATCCGGCTTGAAACGGTCTCCGGTGAAATTCACATTGATCACCGAAAGCTCCTCTTCCCGGATCCGGCGTTCGATCTCGCTGCCATGAACCTGCAGGGATCTGCCGGGAGCCACCAGCAGCAGCTTCCGGTCTCCCCACTCCCTGCGGAGCAGCTGCAGCATTTCCGAATCGTCCATATAATTCTCCTGATACTGACGGTAATAGTACTCCGCCTTCTCCCTGCTGAAATAGACCTTGTCCTCCGGGGCGATCCCCCGCAGCAGCTCGCTCATGGATTTCTCGGTCAGACTCTCCTTCACCGCAAAATAGATCGCGTAATTCGGATGGCATCCGTTCTTTGCGGACAGATACAGAGGCAGGGAATATCCCCAGAACCGCTCCCTGTAGATGTCCTGAAGATACTCATCCATGATCTCCAGCATGGGCTCCACCCGATAGCTGGTTCCGTGGTTCTCATTCATATAATCCGCGAAAAGCTCCATGTTCAGATTGCCGGCCCCCCGGCCCATACCGAACACGCTTCCGTCGATCACGATATCCCGGGCAAGCCCCAGCTCCACGAAGGCCTCTGCATTTCCGAAGGCCTGCTGCAGATTGTTATGGGCATGATATCCCAGTCCGATCTCCGGAGGAAGCACCCGGTCCGCTATGGAAACATAGTTCAGGAACTGACGCCGTTTCATCAGTCCGAAGGAATCCACGATGGAGATCACCTGAGGCTTCAGTGCGGAAAAGGTCTTCAGCGACTTCTCCCACTCCGTATCGTCATACTGATCCGTTCCCACAAACTGAACAAAGACCGGATAGCCTTCCCGGATCAGAGCCTCACACATGCTGTAGGCCTCCAGCTGTTTATCCTTCTTGAAAATGACACGCAGCCCGTCCGCGGAATCCTCCCGTTTCGGCACAAGCCGGTCCAGCGCCACCGGGGCGGACATATCCACCATGCCCACATACATCAGCTCCGGAAGCTTCGGTGCGATGGCATCTGCCATGGATTCCACATCCGGATAAACTGCCCGGTCCGGATCGTAGGTATCTCCCTTGATAAATCCCGCCTCGAAGATCTCGATCCCGCTTTCCGCCAGCCTGGGCCCGATCCCGTGGATCGCTTCCCGGCCGAAGCGCCAGTCATTCACATATCCGCCGTCCCGTAAGGTACAGTCCAGCAAACTGATCTTTCCCATACTCAACCCTCTCACTTATCATTCTGTCCCCGCGGATCCTGTCATCCATACCCGTCGGCCAACTTCCTGAGGACTCTTAAATATACATGTTCTCAGCCAGCTCCTCCCTGGGCAGGAAGGGTGCCAGATCCTCCAGGGGAGGACTCTCCAGGGTTCCGTCCGGATTTCTTCTGGCGCTGCTCTTGGGTTCGAATTTCTGCTCCGTGGTAACGATCACCTCACAGAGCACCGGACGCTTCACAGTCTCTTCGTCTTCTCCCAGGATCTCCCCGATCCTTTGCTCCAGCTCCCGGTTTCCTTCGATCCGGATATAGGGCAGGGAAAATGCCGCTGCCAGCTTCTCAAAATCCGGGAAGCCCAGGTCTCCCGATTCCGGTCCGATCCCCACCTTCGTATGCTCGGAGAACAGATTCCCCTGAGTCTGCCGTATGGAATGATAGCCTTCATTGTTGATGAGGAATATCTTCACCGGAAGCCGGTTCGTCACTACGGTCTGCAGCTCCTGCAGATTCATCATGATGCTGCCGTCTCCCTCCAGACATATGACGTAGGGATGATCCTCCGCCCCGCCGGAACCCTCTGTTTTTTCCGCAACCGCAGCGCCTATCGCTGCCGGCAGTCCGTAACCCATACTGGCTACGGCGTTGTTATTCAGGAACCTGCTTCCCTTTCGGATCACCCAGGACTGATGCCCTGCCACACAGCAGGTTCCGTTGCTGGTGACCGTGGTGATCCCCGCCGGAAGCCCGCGGCTGATGATATCAAAAACCGCATAGGGGTTGGCAGGAGTATCCTCCGCCTTCTGCTTCTCCGTAACCACCGGATATTTCCGCTTCCAGTTCCGGCAGATCTCCCCCCAGGATTTCAGCCCCTCACTTACGGGGTGGTCCGATCTCAGCTGTTCCAGCATTTCCGACAGGAACACCCTGGCATCCGCATGGATCGCCTGATCCACATGGATCGCCGGCTTCTTCATTTCCCCGGGATCGATATCCACCATGATCACCCGGGCAGCCCTGGCCCAGCTCTCCCAGTTATAACCCGTCACGCGGATCGGAAGACGGTTCCCGATGGCCAGGATCAGATCCGAATTCTGGACAGCAAAATTCCCCGGCCGGTCCCCCATATTTCCGCCGCGACCCACATACAGCGGATGATCCGTTTCCATCAGATCGATGGCATCCCAGTAGGTACAGACCGGAACTCCCAGCAGATCCACCACCTGACGGAATTCCTCCACCGCACCTGCCAGCCGGATCCCGTTTCCGGCATAGATCACCGGCCGCTTTGCCTTGCGAAGCTGTGACAGTACATCATCGATCACATCCACATGGAAGGGCTCCGGCAAATGCATCGCATCATCATCCTTTACCTGATCAAACTCCGAATAGCCTCTCAGCTCCTCCGTCTCTATGACGGTTCCCTGAAAATTCACCGGAACATCCAGCCACACCGGTCCGGGACGTCCCGTCAGCGCCATATGCCAGGCACGTTCCAGATGATAGCGGATATCCTTCGGATCCTCCACCATAGCCGCATATTTGCACATGGTTCCCGCGGCCCTGGTGATATCGAATTCCTGATCCCCCACCGCCCGCAGGGGTTCTCCTGTAAAGCGGGCATTGTAGCGGGCCGTGGTATCATACCGGACCTGTCCCGACACCACGAACATGGGGATCGAATCCAGCCATCCCCCAAGCACACCGGTCAGCGCATTGGTCCCGCCGGGTCCGGTGGTCACGCACAGCAATGCCATCCGGTTCGTAAGCCTGGCATAGGCTTCCGCCGCTATGGCGCTGGCCTGCTCATGATGATTGTAGGTACAGTGAAGTCCTGAATGATGACCGAAGGCATCATTCAGATGCATGGCACCCCCACCGGTCACGGTAAAACAGTCCGTGATCCCGTGACCGGTAACAAAATCGGCTATATAGTCCGCAAGACGTTGTTTCATATCCTTCTCCTCGTCGGTTTTCGAATGATCTGTTGAGATGCTGCCGGGATCAGGAGGCATTCCACCCGCCGGCTATGCTGCGCAGCACGCTCACTTCGTGTGCAGCGTGCCGCACATGGCCATTACGCTCTAAGAACTTCTGCAATCTCGCCCGGGGTATGGGCCACTCCGATATTGGGAAATGCTTCCACATCCCGATCCGTCAGGAATCCGAAGCCGTAGGTGACTCCCAGGAAAGGCACGCCGGCTCCCCTTGCACCCTCGGCATCCGTATAGGCATCCCCCACCATTACGGCTTCCTCCGCTTCCACTCCCAGCTCCCGGATGGTCAGCTGCAGGACCTCCGCCTTGGACATCAGTCCGTCCGGATCCTGTCCGTGGATCACATCAAAATAATCCGCCAGTCCCTTTTCCGTGAGCAGCAGCTTTGCCTGATCCTCTCTCTTATAGGTGCAGACCCCCAGCAGATAGCCTTCCGATCCCAGTCTCTGCAGAAGCTCCTCCATTCCGTCATAATGGGACGCAAAGAAGATATCATGCTCCAGATAATGATTCCGGAATGCATGCATGGCCACCTTGGCCTCGTCTTCCCCGATCCCGTAGACCTCCTTCATTCTGTGATGAATGGGAGGGCCGATGAAGGTCCGGTACATATCCTCCGGAAGCGGATCATAGCCCATTTTCCGGATCATGGTCTTCACCGAACGGATGATGCCTTCGCTGGTATCCAGGAGGGTCCCGTCCAGGTCGAAGATCACCGCTCTGGTCTGAGAGGCACCCCGGCCTCTCTCCGGATGACCTGTCATGCAATCCCTTTTTTTATTTTCCGATTCCACTCCTTCTTCTCCTTTTCTCCCGCTCTCACAGCATTTACCCATGAACCGACCCTCAGGGTGTCAGATCAGATAAAGTCAAATTCCAGCTGTCCGGTCCGGGGCATATCTCCCAGAATCCCCAGCTCCGCCATCTTCTCAATGACGGTGCCGGACAGCTTCGCCCGGCTCTTCAGCTCCGCCTGGGACAGGAAAATGCCTTCCTTTGCCGCAGCCTTCAACTGGGCCGCCGCATTTTCACCCATTCCGTCAATGGATGAAAAGCTGGGCATGATCTTTCCGTCGATGATCTGGAAATATCTGTCATCTGCACGGTAGATATCGATGGGCATGAACTCCAGGCCCCGGGCATACATTTCCTGCACGATCCGCATGTCACGGATGGAGTCATCATCCTTCGCCGTTTTCTCAAACTTCTCCTTCTTCTGAAGGGCATGCAGCTCCCGATCCAGCCGTTCCCGTCCCTGACACATGGTTTCATAGGAGAAGGCCTTGGCGCGGATACTGAAGAAGGCCGCATAGTAGGCCAGGGGGTGGTACACCTTGAAGTAAGCCACGCGCCATGCCATCATGACATAGGCAACCGCATGAGCCTTGGGGAACATGTACTTGATCTTCTGACAGCTCCATACGTACCAGTCCGGCACGCCGTGTTCCGCCATCTCTTCCTTCCACTCATCCCACTTGTCACATTTTCCCTTGGCCACGATACCCTTCCGCACCTTCTCCATGATGTCGAAGGCGTCACCGGAGGGCAGACCCATATGCATCAGATAGACCATGATATCGTCACGGCAGCAGATGGCCGAGGACAGCTTACACTTTCCGGAGGCGATGAGCTCCTGGGCGTTGCCCAGCCACACGTCGGTTCCGTGGGAAAGACCTGATATACGCACCAGATCCGAGAAATTCTCCGGATTGGCGTCGATAACCATCTGCATGGCGAAGTCCGTTCCGAACTCCGGAATTCCAAGGCAGCCCAGCCGCGTCCCGTCGATATCCGCCGGGGTGATCCCCAGGGAATCCGTTCCATGGAACAACGCCATGACCTTCTTATCATCCAGGGGAACCTGCTTCGCATCCAGTCCCGTCAGATCCTCCAGCCGCCTGATCATGGTGGGATCATCATGTCCCAGAATATCAAACTTCAGCAGGTTATGATCGATGGAATGGTATTCAAAATGTGTCGTGATCTGATCCGAGGTCATATCATTGGCCGGCTTCTGGATGGGCGTAAAGCTGTAGATTTCCTCCGTATCCGGCATAACGATGATACCGCCGGGATGCTGGCCTGTGGAGCGCTTGACTCCCAGGCAGTGCTTGACGAGGCGGTTCATTTCCGCATTCCGCATGGTGATGCCTCTTCGCTCGCAGAAGCCCTTGATATAACCG
>CADBOW010000101.1 GCA_902796375.1 uncultured Lachnospiraceae bacterium
CTTCACATCCGGACGTCCGACAGCGCATTTCCGGTCGAAACGGCCGGGTCGCATGATGGCCGGATCCAGAATATCCACACGGTTTGTCGCCGCCATGACGATGATACCCTCATTGACGCCGAATCCGTCCATTTCCACCAGAAGCTGATTCAACGTCTGCTCGCGCTCATCATGTCCGCCGCCCAGGCCGGCACCTCGCCGGCGCGCCACGGCATCGATCTCATCGATAAAGACCAGACACGGAGCATTCAGCTTTGCATCGGCAAAAAGATCTCTCACACGGGAGGCTCCGACGCCGACAAACATTTCCACAAAATCAGAACCGGAAATGGAGAAGAAGGGCACATCCGCCTCTCCGGAAATCGCCTTGGCCAGCAGCGTTTTTCCCGTTCCCGGAGGGCCTACCAGCAGGATACCCTTCGGAATCCGCGCACCCATCTGGGTATATTTCTCCGGATCCTTCAGAAAATCAACGATCTCCGCAAGTTCTTCCTTCTCTTCCACCAGACCTGCCACATCCTTAAATGTGATCCCGGTCTTCACATCCTTCTTTGCACGGCTCTTGCCAAAATTCATGAGCCGGTTATTCGCACCGCCTCCGCCGGCTGCTCCGGCAGACTGAGCCAGAATAAAGAATACGATCACCAGGGCCAGCACCACCGCAAAAATATACGGCATCAGCTTCACCCAGATCGAAGGCCGTTCCACGTCGCTTACAGTGAAGGGCACCGGTTTCTTCGCTCCCTGCAATACCCGAATGGTATCACTGACATTCGGAGTATAGAACACCACATCTCCTGTATTTCGGACTACCAGCACGGTGCCCGTAGGAACTTCGGCATTCTGATTGATCTCTACACGTACGATTTCCGAATCCTGCAGTTCCTTCCGCAGGGTTTCATTCGTATAGTCCATTTGGACATTTCCTTTTTTGTTCAGGATCGTATTTGCGATCCCCAGCATCAGAAGAAGCAAAAGGATATATACGAAGATTCCCCCGACTCTTGATTTTCTTTCCATCTTACTTATGTCCTCGATTCTACTGTTTATGTAGGTAAATGAGACCGGGCTCCCACTCTTCTACAGGGCGGGCCTCGTATCTCATTCTATTACGCCGATATACGGCAGATTTCTGTAATTCTGAGCATAATCCAGGCCGAATCCCACCACAAATCTGTCCGGGATCGTGAACCCGGTCATCCAGGGTTCGATCTTCACCAGCCGGCGTGAAGGCTTATCCAATAAGGTGATCACCCGGAGGCTGGCGGGATTCCGTTCCTGCAGCACCTTCAGAAGATAACTCAGGGTTCGACCGGTGTCCATGATATCCTCCACCAGGAGTACATCCTTCCCCTCGATGGGTTCATCCAGATCTTTATCAAAATGGATCACTCCGGAGCTTTCCATTCCGTTTCCGTAGCTGGAGATCGACAGGAAATCCAATGTAACCGGTGTCTTCATCCGTTTCGTAAGCTCGCACATAAAATAGATGCTTCCCTTCAGGATACCGATCACACGTACCTCTTTCCCATCAAATGTCTGATCCAGTTCTGCCGCCATCTCACAGATCCGCCTCTCCAGCGTCTCCTGATCGATCAAAGTCTCTACTGCTATATCCATACACAGATCCTCCGTTATCCATCCATGCAGTCATTCGATTGATCCGCAATTCGAATTATGTAAACTTCTTTTGTGAACTCCGTTATCTTGCAGTTTTCTGCAAGCCGAAGGCCCACAACCCAGATCACCTTCTGATCATCCGCCACGACCGGCCAGGCTTCTCTTTCTTCTCTCGGGATCTTCCGGTCCGTGAAGAAACGTGACAGCTTCTTCCTGCCGCCATTTTCATGGATCGCAATTTCATCCTCCTGCTTCGGAGTACGTAACCGGATCTCTCCGACCACCGCTGCCGCATCGATCATTTTCTCATGCTCTCCGGTCGGAATGGGATCTCCGGCGGCGTAGGGCCGTTTTTCCACCAGGATGGAAAGGTTCTGTCCGGATCCTCCGGCGGTTTTCCCCTGTTCCACCGCATCGGCCATGATCTTTTTTCTTCGCAGGGTCACCCCCTGATAGGTTCGTACTGCCTCCATGTCATAGGGCAGATCCACCCGCTTCCCGGTTTCTTTCCGAAAGAGCGCCAGCACCGAGCCGGTGTGTTCCCGGGTCAGATCCTTCCTCCGGCCCGCGATGCAGCCCATTTCCAGAAGAATCAGCTCTCCCAGCAGAGTATCCCCGCCCATGTCGGTTTCCTCCGGCAGAGAATCCGGGAGATTAACCTCATCCGGCATCAGCCGCCCGGCCACCACATCCTCATTTAACAGGAGGGTACCGTCCGACCGTCGATAACTGCAGTGTACCCGCAGCCGCTGCACCATTTGCTCCTGAATATCATACAATTCATCCGCTTCCTTTGCAAGTGAAAGCATATGCTCCTTTACGCCCGGATTAATCTCCTCCAGCATGGGAATGATCTGATTTCTCAGTTTATTCCGGGTATACGTATCCTCCAGATTGGTGGAATCCGTACAATATGTGATCCCCCGTCTGCAGAGCCAGGCTTCGATCTCTCCTCTGGAACAGGTAAGCAGCGGACGGATCCGGTCTCCCTGAACCGGACGGATCCCCCGAAGACCCCGGATACCGGTTCCTCTCAGGATATGAAACAGAACCGTTTCCGCCTGATCCTCCTTCTGATGTGCCAGGGCGATCCATTCAGCGCCTGTCTCCCGCTTCAACTCCTCCAGGCAGGAATAACGGGCGGCTCTCCCGGCCTCCTCCAGCGAGAGCCCCTGTTCCTCCGCCAGCTTCGGAACATTTCGCTCAAACACACGGCAAGGGAGCCCCAGGCGCTCTGCTTCCCGCCGTACATGCTCCGCATCACGCAGCGCCTCCTCTCCCCGGATCCCATGGATCACATGGCATACCGTAAACTCCGTGTGAAGCTCCGGCGCCAGGAGATGGAGCATATGCATCAGACACATGGAATCCGCTCCGCCGGATACAGCCGCGATCCCACGGCTCCCCTCCCGGATCATATTCTGTTCTCTGATATAAGATAGGATCCTCTGTTCCATACTGTCCCTCCGGCGGTCCCGCACGATATTTATGCAAATGAGTGACTGCCTGCCCATCTTTTCAACTGGTTGAAAAACGGGCAGTGCCGATCTGACACTGCCCGATTTGCTTACTTTCCTTTACTGGGTCGGATCACTATCTCATCCGGATATACAAGTCCCAGCTTGTTTTTCGCCTCATCTTCGATATACTTCTTGGTCTGCATATACTTCTCGCGGTTCTCCAGCTCAGTCGCCTGGGTCTTCAAATTTTCGATCTGCGTTTCCATCTGCCGCTCTGTGACAGCAAGCTCTTCACTCTTCCCGTGCAGACTTACTGCCTTCACACTGCTGGCAATGATCACAACCAGAACCACGATGAAGACCAAAAAGAGACAAGTTTTCGACTTTCTTCTCGATGCTCGACCCATAATCTTCTCCCCGAAAAAACAATCGTACACTTCATTTTGTCATACTTTTTCAGGTTTTGCAAGCATTTTTTAGAGAATCCGGAACATTTCACCCGCTTCTTCCTTGCGGATCGCTTCCGTCACCTTCGTAACCTCTGCCTTGACGGTTTTGTTTCCGAATGCGATCTCGATCACATCTCCTACCTTTACATCGTAGGAGGCGCGGGTCACCTTTCCGTTTACGGACACCCGTCCGGCATCGCAGGCCTCGTTCGCCACGGTCCGACGCTTGATCAGCCGTGATACCTTCAGATATTTATCTAATCTCATTTCTCGTTCACTGCTTCCTTAAGTCCTCTGCCGGCCTTAAATTTCGGAGCCTTCGATGCCGGGATCGTCATATTCTTTCCTGTTCTCGGATTCCGTCCCTCCCGTGCTTCGCGCTCCAGAACCTCAAAGGTTCCAAAGCCCACCAGTGAAACCTTTTCACCGTTCTTCAGAGTCTCGGCAACCAGCTCGGTAAAGCCCTTAACAGCCTTCTCTGCCTCTGTCTTCTTCATACCTGTCTTTTCTGCAAGTGCTGTTATAAATTCTGTTTTGTTCATTTTCTTATCTCCCCTTAATATAGAATGTTCGGATCTTATTCTGCGCCATCCGAAATGCCTGGTAAAAAAAACGCACGTATTCATTTATATAGGGAAATCGCCTTTTTGTCAAGTAAAATGCCTTCGTCTTTCGGATCGGGTCAGGCCTTTTGCCTCTGGAAGCATTCTATTTTAGTCGAAAAACAGTGTATTTTTTCGTATTGTTTCAGCAATATTACCTATTGCTTTTTATGGTTAACCTTTCTATAATTATCTTCGGAACAGGAGGAACCCGATTTTATGAAAAACATTATTCGCGTTCTCATCTTAGTGGTTTTGTCCGTAGGTCTGTATCTCGTAGTCGATCTGATCATCACCAAAGGGGACAGTAAGATCGCCATTCCTGAACTGACTTCCAGTTCTACGGAATTCGGGACACTTACCAAAGTAGATTTAAATGAATCCAACTATGAGATTCATAAACAGACACTTTCATCCTTTGATTTCATTGATAAAGAGATAAATGCCATAATTGAAGGGGATATCGATCGCCTTACGAAGGAATCCGAGAGCAAGGGAACCATTCCGGAGACGGACAAGGCTGCCTATGCCGATGCGATCGACACCATAAAAGTGAATGATAATCTGGTCAGCGTCAGAGTGACCTCCATGACGAAGAAGGTCGGCGAGGCAGAATTCTCCAAGCAGGTAGAGCTGATGAACTTTGATCTCAGCTCGAAGAAGAAGATCTCTCTGGATGACCTTTTCACAAAGGGCTATAAGGATGTCGTTTCCGATGTGTATACCGATGACTATCTTCTGGTTCATAACGGAATTGAGTTCTTCGGGAAAGATACATCTGTGGTTTGTCCTTACAACAAACTGAAGGATCATCTGAAAAATCAGCTGCTGACCAGCGCGGATCTTCAGATCTCCCAGAAGGAATATACCGACCTTACAGCCAAGAAAACGGCGAAAGCAACTGAGACATCGACCGAGAAATCAACTGAGAAAAACAAAAAAACAGAAGCAACAGAGGAATCCACCACCGAGGCTTCCAAGTCCACCGAGACTGCAACTGCCAATACGGAGAGCGACGGCAAGGACAAGGATAAAGATAAGGAGAAGGAGAAAAAGAAGAAGGGCGATAAGGTTATCGCATTTACCTTTGATGACGGTCCTCACAAGACCAATACGGATAAGATCCTTGACCTGCTTGCCCAGTACGGCTGTCACGCCACCTTCTTTATGCAGGGAATCAATGCCAGCTATTATCCGGATGTGGTGAAGCGGGTCTATGAAAGCGGAAATGAACTCGGAAACCATACCTGGGATCATAAGAACCTCAAAAACCTTTCGGAGTCTGAGATCAGCGCAGAGGTAAATGATGCTGCAGATGAGATCGAGTCCATCACCGGCTCACGACCGAAAGTAGTGCGCCCGCCATACGGAGGCTTCAATGATACGGTCAAGGCTGTGGTTGAGGAGCCCCTGATCCGTTGGAGTGTAGATTCCATGGACTGGGATTCCCGGGATCCGGATCAGATCGTACCTCTGGTTCTTGAAAACGTAGAAGACGGCGATATCATCCTCTTCCATGACGTTCATGAAACCACCACTCCGGCCATCGAGCGACTGCTCCCGGCTCTGATCGATGAAGGCTACACCATCGTATCTGTCAGTGAGCTGATGGAGGCCAAGGGATATGATATCAATTCTCAGGACCTTTGGTACAGCGCAAAATAAGCTTTTTACAGCATTCAATCTGTAACACACATAATAAATGAAGAGTGTCGTTGGGATCATCCCTGGGACACTCTTCGTTTATTATTCTCGTTTATTATTCTGAAACCGTCAGATCCGTTCCCTACGCCTGAACCACATAGCCCTTATCCCGGATCACCTGAACCACGGAATCCACATATTCATGGCAGATCTCCTCGGTGGATGCCTCTACCATAACCCGAACCACCGGCTCGGTACCGGATTCTCTCACCAGGATCCGTCCGCCGTCTCCCAGCTTCTCTTCCACTTCCTTAACCTTTGCCTGCACATCCGGATCATCCTGCGCTTCCTTCTTATCCGTAACACGTACATTTTCCAGGACCTGAGGATAGATCTTCAGCGGTGCCACCAGCAGAGACAGCTTCTGCTTCTTCGCCATCATGACCTCCATGATCTTCAGGGATGTGAGGATCCCGTCCCCGGTGGTCGCATATTTGGAATAGATAATATGTCCGGACTGCTCTCCGCCTATGCGGCAGCCATACTGCTGCATATATTCATATACATATTTATCTCCTACCGCCGTCTTCGCGTACTGGATCCCCAGCTTGTCAAATGCCTTGTACAGGCCGAAATTCGACATGACCGTGGTTACCACGGTATTGTTCATAAGATCTCCGCGCTCCTTCATGTATACGCCGCAGAGGTACAGGATATGGTCTCCCGAGATCACCTCGCCCTTATCATCCACTGCGAGGCACCGATCTGCGTCTCCGTCATAAGCAAAGCCCGCATCCAGATGATTGTCCAGGACAAATTTCTGAAGTCCCTCAATATGGGTGGATCCCGCATCCCGATTGATATTCGTTCCGTTGGGCTCCGCATTCAGAAGGTAGGTTTTTGCTCCCAGCGCGTCAAAAACGGATTTTGCGATATTCCATGCAGCGCCGTTTGCACAGTCCAGGGCGATCCGCATATCCTTGAAGGAATACTGACCGAGAGAGATCAGATATCCCACGTACCGGTTCCGGCCGGCCACATAATCCACGGTACAGCCGATCCGTTCCCGCTTTGCCAGCGGAAGCTCCGTCCATTCCTGATCGAAAAGAACAACCTTTCCATCCAGGAAATCCTCGATCAGCCCGATGGTGGACTCTTCCATCTTCTCACCGGAGCCGTTCAGCAGCTTAATCCCGTTGTCGTAGTACGGATTGTGGCTGGCTGAGATCATGATCCCGCAGTCAAAACCATCCATCCTTGTTACATAAGCCACTGACGGTGTCGTGGTTACATGCAGCAGATATGCATCTGCTCCGGAAGCTACGATCCCGCCCACCAGAGCATACTCAAACATATAGCTGGAGCGGCGGGTGTCCTTACCGATCACGATCCTCGGCATTTCGTCCCTGCCGTTCTGACGCTTCAGCTCGCCGTAATACCAGCCGAGAAAACGCCCGATCTTGTACGCATGATCTGATGTCAGATCACAGTTTGCTTCTCCCCGGAAGCCGTCTGTACCGAAATAACGTCCCATACTGTCCTCTTTCCTTTTCTTATTCTCACTTTAGTACCTGATGCGAAGCACCGGGTCTATATCATTATACACATTTCACGCCGGAATGGCAAAGTCAATCCGCAGGTCTCTGATAGAATCTTCCGGTCACACGCTCGGTCTTGACCACATTCACAAATGCCTCCGGATCCGCCTTCTTAACGGTGTTTACCACCTTTCCGGATTCCTCTGCGGAAACCACGGAATATACCACATTTCTCTCGCAATGCTCATAGGAGCCTTCGCCTTCCAGGATCGTGGCCCCATGGTTGCTGATATCATTGATCGCCTTACAGACCTCTCTCGGCCTGTTGGTGACGATAAACAGGGTAGCCTTCTGATATTTCCGGTACAGCACCCGGATCGCCACGGTGGAAGCATACTGAAAGATAATGGAATAAAGGGCCCGGTTCCATTCAAACAGCAACCCGGCCGCTGCCAGGATGCATGCGTTGATCACCAGTGTGATATTGAAGGAATCGATCCCCCGTTTCTCCGACAGATAAATGGAAATGAAATCCGTTCCGCCGCTGGTTGCGTCCATCAGAAGACAGAGGCTGATAGCACCGCCGTTGATGGCCCCGCCGAATATACTGACCAGCAGGGGATCTCTGGTAATGGGATACGATGGAAGCACATCTGTCAGAATACTGGTAAGCACGATGACCCAGCAGGAAAGCAGGGTAAACTTCTTTCCGATGAACCGGAAGCCGATGTATACGGGGACCGCATTGATGATCAGGTTGATCACCGTATAGGGAAGCTGGATACCGAAGTACTTTTTTGCGACCTCCTGGATCAGCAGCGTAAGACCGCTGGCTCCCCCGGGGATCAGCTTTCCGGCATGCACAAAGCTGTTGATGTTCATGGCGATCACAACCGACGCAAAGGAACAGACCGCCAGTCGAAACAGCAAACGGCCAAATGATTTTCTCTTCAGGTTGGGATCCATGCCCTGTGCCATAGACTTCCTCACTTCCGCAGGTTTATGATTCTGTCTTTCTTACATTTGAATCCAACAGCTTGTTAAAGCCAAGCCAGCCCGTAGTATCTTCATTTGCGGAGAGAAACTCCGTAAAGGTTTCAATCTTTGCATCCATATTATCAGCGAAGGATAATGCCACTGCTTCGATCAGTGCAGGCTTCTTCGGCGAACCGAATTCCAGCTCTCCGTGATGGGATAAAATGCAGTGCAGCAGCTCATCCTGCAGTTTCGGGGGAAATCCCTCGATGGCATCCGTCTTCTCCTTGATCCACATGGCTCCTATGACGATATGTCCCAGAAGCTGACCCTGATCGGTATAATCATTTTCCGGAAATGGTGAGATCTCCTTCAGCTTCCCGATATCATGCAGGATCGCAGCCGTGATCAGAAGATCCCGGTTCAGCACAGGGTACTGCTTCGCCAGAAACTCACAGGTTTTTGCAACAAACAGACTGTGATGCAGCAGGCCCGCGATGAACCCGTGATGTACGCTTTTGGCGGCGCTGTGACTCACAAAATCCTTTTTAAATGCTTCATCCTCCAGGAAAAATCCCGACAGCAGCTGATGCAGATAGGGATTCTTCACATCGGAGATCAGTCTGAGCAGAGCATCATACATTTCCTCCACCGGATAGGGTGAGCAGGGCATATACTCCGAAACCTCATATTCCCCTTCCCTGGCCCGCCGGATCCTGGACACATTCAGCTGAAGCTGATTGTTGAAGGATGTAACCTGCGCCTCGATAAATATATATTCCATCGCCTCAAAGTGATCGATCCCGCCGGACAGGTTCCATACCTTCGCATCTATGGTTCCCGTCTTATCCTGCAGAGTCAGACTGTAATAGGTCTTATCCGTTTTGGTCTTTGCAACTACCTTGGTCTTACAGTAATAAATCTCGGAGACGTGCTCTCCTTCTCGTAATTCTTTTAAGTACCTCAAATTAAATCTCCTTACTTCCGGGGTCGGACAGTGATTCCGACTCTTATTTTCCCATAACGGCACTGGCCTTGCTCAGGGTGAAGACGAACTCCGTTCCCTCATCCACCTTACTGGTAACCGTGATCACCTCATGATGTGCCTTAATGATCTCCTTGGTGATCGCCAGTCCGATACCGGAGCCGGTCTTATCCTTACCGCGGGAGGAATCCCCCTTGTAAAACCGGATGAAGATCTTCTTCTGCGTCTCTTCATCCATACCCATACCCTCGTCCTTGACGGAGATATGAACCTTGTCATCCTTCTCCTTATCCGTAACCGTCACATAGATCTTCTTTCCCTTGGGCGTAAACTTCAGGGCATTATCGATCAGGTTGTATATTACCTGCTGGATCTTGGTCTTATCTGCCATAACGACGGTTTCTTCCGCATGGTTGTTCAGATAGATGGCAACCCCCTTCTCGATACATTTGATCTCAAAGGTATTCAATGTGGCGTTGATCACCTCAATGATAGCAAAGTCCTTCAGCTTCAGATAAGGACCGTAATTCTCCAGATTATTCAGATCCAGCAGTCCCTGGGTCAGCTTCGTCAGACGCTGGGTCTCATTTAACACGATATCCAGATAGCGTTCCTGCTTCTCCGGTGGTATCGTTCCGTCCTTCATGGCCTCGATATAGCCCTTGATCGATGTCAGCGGAGACCTGAAATCATGGGAAATGTTGGACACGAAGTCCCGCCGGTAATCCTCCAGCTTCGCCAGCTCGTCCGCCATATATTCCATGGACTGTGCCAGCTGGCCGATCTCGTCGTTGGAATGGATTTCGGTCCGTACATCCAGATTTCCCTTGGAGTATTCATTTGCCACAACCGAAAGCTTCTTAACCGGCGTCAGGACCCTCTTGGAAACGACTGCCAGGAATACAAAGGCTATGACAATGATGACCAGACAGGGGATCAGCACGATACTGTAGATATTTCCCAGCAGCTCATTGATCTGGGATACGGTGGCATGCAGGATCAGAGCACCCCGGTGTTCGGTGGAGATCACACTTCCCAGAGCATTCAGGTGATCCAGATGCACCGGCACATTTACGGAGATCATTTCCCCTTTGTAGAGTCCGTAGAAATTGCCTGTCTGGGAATGCTCCGCATCGATCTGATATTCGGGGTCCAGCTGATAGATGTTATATGGAATGCTGTTCTCCATCTCGGCATCCTTGGGGGTGGTGACATTTCCGATCCGGGAGGTGGCCACCACCCGTCCGTACTCATCGATATACCAGACATCCGCCTCCAGCGCCGTGGCATAATACCGGAACAGATATTCCAGATCCGGCTTGTCGTACCGTCCGGACACGTAACCGGTCACCGTCTGTGAAACGATCAGGGCCCCCTCATTGGACAGGGTCTCGCGTTTCTCCGAAACCAGAGACCGCCGTGTCATAAAGGACGTAAAAACAATCAGCACCCCAAAGGACACGATCAGTATCGCCAGAAATGCTATATAGATTCGGTCCAGAATGGAATGCTGCATGTATTATCTCACCTCAAATTTATAACCTACGCGCCATACGGTTGCGATCGACCAGGGGAAATCTCCCTCCAGCTTCTCGCGCAGCCGCTTGATGTGAACATCCACGGTTCTTGTATCTCCCATAAAATCATAACCCCACAGCTGATTCAGCAGCTGTTCTCTGGTGAATACCTGATTCGGCTGACTTGCAAGGAAATACAGAAGTTCCAGCTCCTTCGGCGGCATATCGATATTCTTCCCGCAGAAGGTTACGGTATAATTGGAAATGTTGACGATCAGGTTGGTGTATTCCACATAATCGCCCTTCCGCTCCGCACGATCCTGGGGCGAAGGCTCTTCCGCCCGCTTGGTCCGGCGAAGTACTGCCCGTACCCGGGCAACCATCTCATTGGAATCAAACGGCTTTATGATATAATCATCCGCACCCATTTTCAATCCCAGAACCTTATCAAAAACTTCTCCCTTTGCGGAAAGCATGATAATGGGCGTCTCCCGTGTTCTGCGGATCTGCTGGCATACCTCATACCCGTCCATCCCGGGAAGCATGAGATCCAGCAGGATCAGGTCCGGATCATACTGCTCTACAACAGTAAGGGCCGTTTCACCGTCTCCGGCGATCTGAGTGTCAAAGCACTCCTTATTCAGATACAGGGAAATCAGCTCTGCTATATTTTCATCATCATCTACGATCAGAATCTTCGGTTTATCCATTTCTTCACCTTTTCCTTCGTATTCCAGTGATTGCCACTACATTTTAGTGTACCACAAAAAGTGATATTTTCACAGTTTTTCTTATAAACTGACGATGGTCACGCCGGCATCCCCTTCTCCGAATTCACCCAGGCGAAAGCTCTTGACAAACCGGAGCGTACGGAGGTATTCATGAATCCCCTTACGAAGCGCGCCGGTTCCCTTCCCATGAACGATACGTACCGTGGTGGCATGGGCCAGCAGGGCATCATCCAGGAATTTATCGATCTCCATCCGGGCATCATCCACGGTTCTTCCCAGCAGATTCAGTTCAGGCGTAAAGGTGTAGCCCTTATGGATATTCCCTTCTCCTGCCGCACGAACCTTCGGAGTCTTCACCTTCTCTTCCTCCAGGATCAGAAGATCGGAGGCCGGGAATCGGGAGGTCAGGATACCCATTTCCACTGTGAACAGGCCCTTGGAATCCGCAAGCGCTATGATGTGGCCTTCCGTATCAAGGCTCAGAACTCTGACACGGTCGCCGATCCGGAAATCGCTGTTCTTCTGCCCGGAATTCTGCTGCTTCTTCTCCTGATGATCCGTAAGGGCCTCACGCTTCTTCCGCAGACTGGCCCTCTGCTCCTCCATCCGCCGTGCATCGGCGGCCGCCGGATTCTTCAGCCATTTCTGATAATCACGGATGGCTGCATCCGCCGTTTCCTTCGCTTCCTCTATGATCTCTCTGGCTTCTTCTCTGGCCTTGGCCAGAACCGCTTCCTTCTTCTCCTGCAGCTTGGACTCCTGTACGGACAGCCGCTTCCTCAGAGCCTCCGCTTCCTTCCGGTAATGCTCCAGCTCGGCCTGATCCTTCTCCATCACCCTGCGGGTCTGCTCCAGCTCCGTCAGGATCTGATCCATACTGATGGCATCCGCATCCAGCTGTCCCCGGGCGACTTCGATGATCTCCTCCGGAAGTCCCAGACGTCTGGAGATCGCAAATGCATTTGAGCTTCCGGGGATCCCGATCATCAGCCGATAAGTGGGGCGGAGAGATGCCACGTCAAACTCACAGGAAGCATTCTCCACGCCGGCCTCCGAAAGCGCATAGGTCTTCAGTTCCGTGTAATGTGTAGTCGCCATGACCCTGGCTCCCCGGGCCTTCAGCTCCGAAAGGATCGACACCGCAAGTGCCGCACCCTCCACAGGATCCGTCCCGCCGCCGGGCTCATCAAACAGACACAGGGTATCCTTTTGTGCATGCTGAATTATGTAAACTATATTGCTCATATGAGAGGAGAAAGTGGAGAGACTCTGCTCTATGCTCTGCTCATCCCCGATATCGGCAAATACATCCTGAAAGATCGCCAGCCGGGAGCCGTACATGGCCGGAATATGAAGTCCCGCCTGTCCCATCAGTGTGAGAAGGCCCAGAGTCTTCAGAGATACGGTCTTTCCACCGGTATTGGGACCGGTGATGATCAGGACCGTATAGTCCTCTCCCAGTCTTATGTCAACCGGAACTGCAGTGGAGCGCTCCAGCAGCGGATGCACGCCCCGTTTGATCTCAACGATCCCGTCTGTATTAAACAACGGCTCCGAGGCATCCATGGCCTTCGCAAATTTCGCTTTTGCGAAAATGAAATCCAGCTCCGTCAGCAGGGTCATGTCCATATGGATCTCATCCCGCACGGATGCTGCCATTTCCGACAGTGACGCAAGGATCGCCTCGATCTCCAGACGTTCCTCGGACTCCAGCTCCTTGATCTTATTGTTCAGGTTCACGATCTCCATCGGTTCGATAAATACCGTGCTTCCGGTCTGAGACTGGTCATGGATCATTCCCGGAAATTTCGAGCGGTACTCGGCCTTCACCGGGATACAATAGCGGCCGCCCCGCATGGTGATCAGGGCCTCCTGCAGCGTTCCCCGGTCGGACTCTCTCTTCACGATCTTCTCCAGCTGCTGATGCAGCTGGCTTCCACAGGACAGGATCTCCTTCCGGATCTTCTTCAGATTCGGGGATGCATCGTCTGCCATATCCTCTTCGGACAGGATGCAGCGACGGATCTCCGAGGACACATCCCGCACAGGAAGAAGACTGGCAAACCGGTCCGTCAACGAATCCGGCTCCGGAGCTTCTCTCCTGGCCCCATAGCTCTGCACCTGATCCGCCGTCTCCAGAAGCGCAGCGATATCCAGCAGCTCCCGCTGATCCAGGGGAGATCCCATCTCCAGCAGACGAAGGACATCTGCCAGCTCACGAACGCCGGAGAAGCCTACATTTCCGTATTCCTCCATCCGCCGGACCGCATCTCTGGTCTCCGACTGCAGCCGGACGATCTCCACCATATCCCTGCGGGGAGACAGACGGAGACAACGCTTCTTCGCTCCCGGGGATACAGCATGGTCGGAGAGCATTTCCAATATCTTTTCAAATTCCAATACACGCAGTGTTCTTTTATTCAAGTCGTTCTTCCTCACATTCACGAACATAAATCTGTAGACATACACTACTATTTTTAGCATAATCCCCCGGGAAACGCAATAGCGGGCGGATTCGGGACTTTCACCCGATGGAAACGTGCGCCGCTGAGCGCACGCCACCGGCGTGCAGCGTCCGCGTTGGCCGACAACTGTACGGCCGTATCACGCAAAATGGAACAGGAGCGATTCCGATCATTCAGAACCGCCCCTGTTTCTGTCGGGCATGCCTTTATCGATTCAGGCACACACCGGATTTATTGAATTTGTAAACCTTCTTGCCGATCTTCAGCTTTCCGGTAACCATCTGGCCCAGAGTCTTGGCCTTCGGGCTGAAGTAATACGATTTCTTACCGATCTTCACCCATCCGGTCTTCTGCTGACCGTAGGACGCTGCCTTCGGATTGAAATAGTAGGTCTTGCCTTTGATCTTTATCATTCCGGTCTTCAGTACGCCGGCTTTCGTTGCGTAGAATTTCTTCTTTCCAACCTTGATCAGACCGGTCTGCATTTCGCCGTAGGTCTTAGCTGCCTTACTGAAATAGTAGTACATCTTGCCGATCTTTATCTTTCCGACCTGCATCTCACCATAGGTTTTTGCAGTCTTGCTGAAATAGAAATACTTCTTGCCGACCTTAACCTTTCCGGTCAGCAGTACGCCCTTCTTCTTACCTGTCTTCTGAGCAAAGTAGGTCTTGGATCCGTCCTTGATCAGGCCGACGCATGCCCTGCCATAGATACTTGCTTTCTTGCTGAAGAAGTAGTAGTAGGATCCGACCTTAACCTTTCCGGACTGCAAAGCACCTTTCAAAACACCTTTTCCGGTCTTTGCGGCATAGTATTTCTGTGACTTGATGTTGATCCAGCCAGTCTGCAACTCACCATAGGAAGCATTCTTATCACTGAAGTAATAATACCTGGAATTGATCTTAACCTTTCCGGTAACTGCAGCACCGTTCGACTTACGGAAATAATACCTCTGACCGGCATAATCCTTCCAGCCTGTTGCAAACTGAATCGTATCCGGATAGTCTCCGCTGTCCTTGATATAATATAACTTTCCGTTATGTGCGAAGAATCCGAGTTCAGAACTGTACCAGATATCGAAGGTATCCGGATCATAATTGAAATCATAGTATCCGCCGGAACGAAGTGCATCTATGCAATCACGAAGATCCACATAACGAAGATTCGGATTTCCCTTCGTATTGATGGATGTATAGCTGGAATAGTAAGTCTTCTGATATAACTTTGGCATATACAGATGTTCCAGCTTGTTATTCTGGCAGTCAATCCCGGCAATCTCTGTATTGGATCTTAAATCCAGAGTTTTCAGCTGGTTGTTCTTGCAGGAAAGGTAGATCAGATTCTGATTCCTTTTCAGATCAAGACTCGTCAGCTTATTGTTATTTACATTCAGCTCTCTCAAATTGGTGAAATTCTCAATTCCCTTGAGATTCTTGATCCCATTCCCGGGCAGCTGCAGATTGGTGATCCTGTTGATCTCCGCCTGCGACAGCTTTCCATCCTGATTCATGTCATAGTCCCTCGAAGACATGCACCTACGAAAAGCCGAATCCGGGAAATTCGATGCATTGATATTCACATCACTGGACGCCGAGGATACCATCGGTGTCGAAAAGAGCAGCGCGCCGGCCAGGCAGAGTGCTCCCAACCCAAGTTTCCATTTTTTTCTCATTTAACTATCCCTCCTTCTCTGAAAACAACTTTCAGATTGATAACAATTTAAAATCCCCTCACCCCCCTTGGTAGTGCGGAATCTGGTTCAAATGGAAGAAAAACCGTTCAAATTTAAGAATAATTTTAGCACAATTCACCGGCACTGTCACGGGAAAAACGCTACTGCCCCGTCCCGGTTTCCTCAGCTCTCCCATGTCAGTCCCAGGACAGCCGATGAAGCTCTCCCTGTGCCTCCAGCCCGGGAAAATCCAGCTGCCGCAGAGCTTCATATAATACAATGGATACGGAATTTGAGAGATTCAGCGACCGTTCTCCCGGCAGCATGGGGATCCGGATACATTCCTCCGGATGCTCCACCAGGATCTCCTCCGGAATCCCGGCACTCTCCTTGCCGAACAGGATATAACTGTCTTCCGTATAACGAACATCCGTGTAGCGTTTTCTCGCCTTCGTTGTGGCATAGAAGACGGATGCTCCCGGATTCTTCGCCAGGAAATCATTATAATCCGCATATCGGATGACATCCAGGCGATCCCAGTAATCAAGGCCGGCCCTTCGTATCATTCTTTCATTCAGGTGAAAGCCCAGAGGCTCGATCAGGTGCAGCCGTGCGCCGGTGATCACGCAGGTTCTCCCGATGTTCCCCGTATTTGCAGGCATTTCCGCTTCCAGCAATACTATATTCAACATGTGTTACGCTCCGTCTTTACGCCCGGCGTTTTGCCAGGAACCGTCCCATCCTGTCCATCGCCTCACGCAGTTCATCGATCGAATAAGCATAGGAGATCCGGATAAAGCCCTCGCCGCAGTCTCCGAAGGCAGAACCGGGAACCACCGCCAGTTCCTCCTCCCGCAGCAGCGCCGTGGCAAATTCGTCACTGGTCATACCATAGTCCCGGATGCACGGGAACATGTAGAAGGCGCCCTTCGGCTCAAAGCAGGGAAGACCCATGGTCTCAAACTGCTTCAGAAGAAAATGCCGGCGTTTGTCATAGGACTCCCGCATTTTCGCAATGTCCTTATCTCCGTTTCGTATCGCTTCCACAGCCGCATACTGACTGGTGGTGGGGGCACACATGATGCAGAACTGGTGGATCTTTGTCATTTCCCTTGCGATCACCTCCGGTGCCAGAGCATAGCCCAGTCTCCAGCCGGTCATGGCATAGGCCTTGGAGAATCCGTTGATCACGATGGTCCGCTCCTCCATCCCCGGCAGTGCTCCGATGGATGCATGGGGCTCACCGCCGTAGGTCAGCTCCGAATAGATCTCATCGGAGATCACATAGAGATCGTGCTTCTTCGCCAGCTCCGCGATGGGCTCCAGCTCTTCCTTCGTCATGATGGCACCCGTGGGGTTATTGGGGAAGGACAGGATCAGAGCTTTCGTCTTCTCCGTGATCGCCCCCTCCAGCTCCTCCGGCGTCAGCTTGAACTGATTCTCATTCTTCAGAGAAAGGGTTATCGGCACCCCTCCGGCCAGAGCCACACAGGGCACATAGCTGACATAGCTGGGCTCCGGAATGATCACCTCATCTCCCGGGCAGATCAGCGCCCGCAGAGCCAGATCGATCCCTTCGCTTCCTCCCACGGTGATCAGCGCTTCCTTCGCAGGATTCCGATCGATACCGTACTTCGCCTTATACCATTTGCAGATCTCCTCACGAAGCTCCATCAGGCCGGAGTTCGAGGTATAGAAGGTGCGTCCCTTCTCCAGGGTGTAGATGCCTTCATCGCAGATGTGCCATGGCGTATCAAAATCCGGCTCACCCACGCCCAGGGAGATCGCGTCCGGCATTTCGCTGACAATATCGAAAAATTTCCGGATGCCGGATGGCTTCATATCCAAAACTGTCTGATTGAGTGGTTTCATTTTATTTCCTTTCCGTTCCCGGAACGCTACGGCATGATCTGAATCCGTTCATCCGAACCGCGTGTTTCACTGAAAATGATATTATGATCCTTATACTTCTTCAGCACGAAGAAGGTTGAGGTTGAAAGCACCGTCTCCATGGGCGCGATCTTCTCATAAACGAAATGAGAGATGTCCTTCATGGACTCTCCTTCGATGGTCAGGATCAGATCGTGGCTGGCTCCCGACATCAGATAAACCGAATCCACCTCCTCGAACCGGCTGAGCCGTTCGGCGATCCGGTCAAAGCCCTCACCGCGGACCGGCGAGATCTTCACGCCGATCTGTGCCGTCACCTTCTCATCACTGGTCTTCTCCCAGTTGATCACCGCACGATAGCCGCAGATGATCTTATCCTTCTCCATCTCTTCGATGGCCCTGCTGACTTCCTCCTCTGTGGCGCCGATCATGGCGGCAATATCCGCAGGCGTCAGACGACTGTTTTTCTCCAGAATCTTCAGAATTTCTTCCTTCATCTCTCATATCTCCTTGATCATTCATTTTACTGAAAGAATACTCTCTCACACCGGCCCTCTCCTCACGGATCCGTCACCGGCATTCTGCCAGGTCATACGCATCCTCCTCCGGAAGATTGAGGTACCGCTCCATGGGATATTCCTCTGACCGGATCACCCTGGCCTTCGCTTCCGTAAGCTCTCCCGCATATCCGCATGGGATCTGGGCCGCCGTCAGCTTCTGCTGAAATGCATCCGCCTCCTCCGGCGGAACCACCGCCAGAAGTCCTCCGGTCCCCAGTAGCTGATACGGATTGATCCCGAGGGTTTCACAGAGCTCGATCACGCTCTGCCGTATCCGCAGCCCCTCGTGGCGTACCGAGATACCGCAGCCCGCAGCCTCCGACAGCTGGTAGAGCGCTGCATGGACGCCTCCGTTGGAAACATCATGCAGAAATACCGCTCCGCTTTGAAATGCCGCCGCCGACAGCTCCACGGTGGAGAAGCTGCTCTTGGGATATTCCATGGTGGACAGATAGCTGTCCGAATATCGTTCCCTGAGCCGGTCCCGATATTTTCGCACCAGCAGGTCCGCTCCCAGGCATCCGGTCTCCCCCAGAAAAAACACCTGATCCTTCGGTGAAGGTGCTCTGCGGACCGACTTCTCCCCGGTCCCCGTCATTACCACCTGGATCAGGCAGGAATCACCTCCGCCGTGCCATACGGTATTTCCGCCTGCGATGGGACAGCCCTTCCCGGATGCAAGTGCGGATAAATGCTGCATTTCCCGCCGGATCCTTTCCTCCGGGCAGCACATCCCCGCCACCAGCAGAACCTGCGCAGCCAGGATCCTTCCCCGGGCTCCGGCACTCTGTCCCGCCGGAGATACACCATCTGCCGAAAGTGCACCGCTCGTCGGAAATACTCCGCCTGCCGGAAATACTCC
>CADBOW010000102.1 GCA_902796375.1 uncultured Lachnospiraceae bacterium
ATACTTATTCAGCGCATAGATCGCAAGTGCAAATGTAAGTCCGATCAGTATCTCCGAATCCGAGTCAAACTCCAGAATATAGGTATCTGCCATATTCAGAGCCTGGCCGGGGATCAGGTACTTCTCATTCCGTACACGCATTACCGGAAGTGCTCCACGGTAAACGATGTAGTGCCAGCCCACGCCGTCTCCCACAAGCTCCCAGCCCTCGTCGAAATCCACCAGATATCTCTGTTGGCGTGACATGGGATCCCGCTCTACAGTTCCAAACTTATCCCTGGCGCAGAACTCAAAGCGTTTTCCGCCCAGACGGTCATACTTCTCCTGCACATACGCGCACTCGCTGATGGTATCAGCAAGATAGATCTTGATACGGTGACCGGTGGCAATAAAGTCGTCCTTGGTATAGTAAACCTGCTTACCGCGATCATTGAACACCTTGACGGTATCGTACTCTTCCAGATCCTGCGCCTTGATAAAAAGCCTTGCCATATGTTATTCTCCCCAATTACAGATTCTAATTAAATGCCCTTCTCTATTGTATCAATTCTAATCACTATTTTCAACGGATTTCTTTAATGCCCGATCCTCAGTTCCTGACCTCAGACTACTCCTTGGCAGTATACTGAATGGATGAAACCGTACCGTCCTTGAAAATGATAAGCAGCTCACTGTTTCCTTTTGAAACCGTCAGGTTATTGGCTCCGTCCTTCACGTCTCCGTACACCTTCTCCACTGCATCGACATCCGAACCGATCATGATGCCCTCCGGCGTCTGTACGGAGTCGTCCCGAAGGATCACGCCGCTGATCTTATACTCTCCGCCTTCCTTCCCGTAGGTAAGAACTTCGAAGCCCGGATAGGTATATACCTTGTCCATTCCGTCAAATGCACAGCTGGGCGCCTCATACTCATTTTTTGCAGCACCAAGTGCCTGCAGTGTGGCATCCGCCGGCTCACCCATGACCACCTTCACATCACCCTTCTGGAAGTAGTAGCTGTCTCCCGCTGCTTCCTGTCCGGCATCCGCGGTTGTGGCTGCGGTGGTTGCACCTGTTTCCTTTGCGGCTTCCGTGCTCTTTGCCGCCTCTGTACTGTCAGACTTGGAACCACAGCCCACGGCTGCTGCCATCACTCCCAGGTTCAGGGATACCAAGAGCATCTTCTTTAACTTGTTCATCGTTTCATAATCCTCCTTCAGATCCTGTGCTGTTTCTCCGGCGCCTTAATGATAGTCCGTCACCTTAATGATAACTGGTTACCTTACCGGTTTCCTCCAGCTGTTTATTCTGAGAGGCCTTCATGGTCTCATAGAATTCTATCTTTTCCTGCCATTTTTCGGAGAGGGCAGCATCTCCCCGCCGGTCCGTGATCCCCGGCTGCTTCTGCAGAATCTTTCCGAACCAGACACTGGACTTCTCCGCACCGGACAGGTTCAGATGCAGTCCCGCATAAAAGGTGTCCGTGGTATAGTCGATGCCGGTCTCGTCTCCATGCTCCAGAAAATTCACATAGGTCAGCTGATTCTTCTCCGCATAGTCCCTGATCTGCTGATCCCATTCCTCATACCAGTAGGGATAACAGGAGGCGGACTTGATCAGGATCAGCGTGATCCCATTTTCCTTACAGCAATCCCGGATCTTATCCAGCCATTCCCAGTCCGTATCACTGTAGGTATAATCCGCCTTGGGAACCGGCTCGGGCAGTGTCTCCACCGGTTTGGAATCCACCCGCATCAGATATCCGTTATGGGTCAGCTTCTCCGTACTGAACAGATATTTAAAATCCTCCGAGGTAAGCTCACTCCAGCGGGAATGAAACCGAAGGATCGGGAATACATAACTGAGATAGCTTTCATCTTCTGTCATGGAGGCCTTGATGGCATCCGATTTCACGGAGGACCAGCGCATCCCATCCAGAGTCAGGCGGTTGAAGGCCTCGCTCCTGGGCTTGTCATACTGCATGGAGAACACATTGAACACCACCACCTTCGGGGTCTCATATCGAAGGGTATCCTTCAGC
>CADBOW010000103.1 GCA_902796375.1 uncultured Lachnospiraceae bacterium
ATGTACTTCGGAATGATGACCCGAACGTCATACTCGTCCCTGTTAAACTTCTGCGGCAGAGTTCCCACAACGTCCGCCAGACCTCCGGTCTTGATAAAAGGAACACATTCGGATGCGATATATGCTACTTTCTTCATGCTTCTTCTCCTTTGTTACGTATTATAATCCCCAGTTATTTTTCCATGACGCCTGTCGTTCATGACCTATACCCCGGATCATCAAGGCACGAACCGTCATGCACGCATGTCGTTCGTTCCTTAGGACCCTGGTATCATGATACCACAATCATATGGTATTTCAAAGATAAATTAAGGAAATCCGATCCGCCTTATTCCTCCGGAAAACGGAGCTTCAGATATTTCATGATCATTTCCGAAGTTCCGCGGATCCCGTATCGGCTCACATCCAGCGACAGCTCATATTTGGTCACGTCAAGCCAGTCCCCGCCGGTATAGTTGTGATAATAGCTGGCTCTTCTTTCATCCACGCTCCGTATATAACCCTCCAGCTCCTCTTCGGGCATATTCTTGATGGAGGAGGCTCTTCTGAGACGAAAATCCATGGGTGCCCAGAGGAACACACTGACCGTATCATCCCGGTCCGAAAGAATATCATTGGCGCACCGGCCTACGATCACGCAGGACTCCTGCTCCGCCAGACGACGAATGATGTCTGACTGATAACAGAACAGATTCTTCATCAGCAGCATTTCATCCTTCTCCCGGAATTCCTCGTCAGGATGCTCCGCATAGGTTTCCTGAGCCACATCATAGAGAGACGTATCCTTGATCCGCGCATCATGCGCCACATGGCTGTCATGCATCGCCTTATCATCCGACACCAGGCGGAACATCTCACTGTCATAACAGTTGATCCCCAGTTCCTCGGCCAGTCGTTTGCCCACCTTAAGCCCGCCGGAACAATGTTGTCTTGCAATCGTGATAACAACCTTCTTCTCCATACCTACCCCTCCTTGTGATGTGATTGTCACGGTGAAGCACCCGCTATGTACGGAACAGATCTTCCCCGTTTCTCAACTCCCATGCGTTAATAGGAGTAAACTCCCCCACAGGTTTCGATACAGCTTTTTGCCAACGCCTCCATGGCGTCGATATAGAATCCGCCGGCCAGCTCATGATTGACCGCGAATACGGACAGCTCCGTACATGCCAGAAGGACAGCTTCACAGCCGCGTCCGTGCATGTGCTGGGCAATCCCCTGGAATAGATGCTTATCCCCCTTCTCTCCCCGTTTGATCTGATCATAGATCAGCTTCATCACATCCTTCTGATGAAGCTCATCCGGATAGATCACCTCAATATTTCTTGCCTCCAGCGCCTTTCTGTACAGGTCGGACTTCCTGGTTCCGTCCGTAGCCAGGATCCCTATCCTGTGATATCTTCGCTCTGCCACATAACAGGCTGTTTCCTCGATCATATCGATGAATCTCCCGTCCATTTCCTCACGAAAACGATCCGAGAAAAAGTGGCAGGTATTACAGGGCACTGCCAGATACTCACAGCCCGCCGCCTTCAGCATCCTCACATCCGCGGCCAGCTGATCCCACAGCTTTTCGCTTTCTCCGCAGAGAATACAGCCGGTCCGGTCCGGCAGCTCCGCATGGGAGTAGATCAGTATATTGATATGCTCCTGATCACAGGATACCACGGTCCGGTCCGTGATCCTTTTATAGAGGACACTGGTGGCCTCCGGCCCCATGCCTCCCAGTATTCCGAGTGTATGCTTCTTTGAACTCATGATCCACCTTGTATTTCCATAAACTGCTTCCCGTAACGACAGCACAGGAAACTCTACGATTCATTGTATCATATTCGTTCTCTTTTTCCTATCTTTATCTTTCCGTTTTTCTGCCAAAGTGGTATACTGAAGCGAGGGTCTCTGACCCTGAAATCATTTCAAATGAGGTTATGAATCATGGTATTTCAATCTCAACCATTTATCCCTGTTGCATTTGGCGGCGACATAAACACCTACAGTGTGGCCCGCGCATTTTACGAAGCCTATCAGGTAAAGACAAAAGTATACGGAAAGTATCCCACCGGTCCCAGCTACAACAGCCGGATCACCGAGTATACGGATGATCTGAAAATGGATCAGCCGGATGTGATGCTTCCCATTTTGAAGGATCTGGCAGCCCGGCACCGGAAGAAGAAGATCCTGGCCATCGGCTGCGGCGATTCCTACGTGGCAACTCTGTCCCAGCTGAAGGATCAGCTGCCGGAGAATGTGATCGCACCGTATATCGATTTCTCTCTGATGGACAGTCTCCAGCAGAAGGAGCGCTTCTATCAGCTCTGCGACAAACACGGCATAGACCATCCTGCCACCGTGATCTTCCGGAAGGGAATGGATCCGGCCATGGAGCTCCCCTTTAAGTTCCCCATCATTTTGAAGCCCTCCAACGGCATCGCTTACTGGGAGCATCCCTTCGATACCCAGGAGAAGGTCTATACCATCCGGAACCGGGAGGAACTGGCTAAGGTCACTTCGGATATCTTCGAAGCCGGCTACGAGGATTCCCTGATCCTTCAGGACATGATCCCCGGAAATGATGAGTTCATGCGAGTTCTGACCTGCTATTCCAACCGCAGGGGGCATGTGAAAATGATGTGTCTGGGCCATGTGCTTCTGGAGGAGCATACGCCCCACGGCAAGGGCAATCACGCAGTGATCATCACGGAACCGAAGAGCGATCTCTATGACCGGGTGAAGGCTCTGCTGGAGGATCTCTCCTACACCGGCTTCTCCAATTTCGATATCAAGTATGACCGCAGGGACGGAAAATACAAGTTCTTCGAGATCAATACCCGGCAGGGACGTTCCAATTTCTACGTAACCGGATCCGGCATCAACATCGCCCGTCTCCTGGTGGAAGAATACATTTTCAACCATCCCCAGGAATTTATCACTCCGAAGGAGGAACATCTGTGGCTGACGGTGCCGAAGGGCGTGGCGAAGAAATATGTCTTCGAGGATGAGAATCTCACGAAAATGCTGCGGCTTCTGCAGAAGAAGAAATATGTGAATCCCGTTTTCATGAAGGGGGACAACAAGCTGAACCGGCTGCTCCGGATGTGGAAGAACCATTTAAGACAGTATAAGAATTTCAAGCGATACTACAGCTAGTATATAGAGTATAGAATATAGAATAAAGAAGGAATCCTACATGAAAAAGTATACCTTAGAATCCTATGCCCGGCGTCTCAGGGAAGCACATCTTCTGGTGAAGGGACAGTTTCCCGAGATCAAGGACACCATCATTACCGGGCTTACCTTCAATTCCAAGGATGTTACTCCCGGCACGCTCTTCATCTGCAAGGGAGCCAGCTTCCGGGAGGAATATCTGGTGGATGCCATCCAGAGAGGAGCCGTCTGCTATGTCAGCGAAACTCTATATCATTCGGTGGATGCTCCTGCCATACTGGTTTCGGACATCCGCAGGTCCATGCCCTATCTTGCAGACCTGTATTTCGGAGCGCCGGCCACACAGCTTCATCTGACCGGTGTCACCGGAACCAAGGGAAAATCAACCACCACCTATTATCTGAAGTCTATTCTGGATGATTATCTGAACAGCAGGAACGAACCGGAAAGCGCCGTGATCTCCTCCATCGATACCTATGACGGTGTCATCCGAAAGGAATCACGCCTTACCACTCCGGAATCCGTAGAGCTGATGCGTCATTTCCGGAATGCGGTGGACAGCCATATCGATTTCCTGACCATGGAGGTCTCGTCTCAGGCTCTGAAGTATAACCGTGTGGATGAAATCACCTTTGATGTGGGGATCTTTATGAACATTTCCGAGGACCATATCAGTCCCATCGAGCATCCCACCATGGAGGATTATTTCGCCTCCAAGCTGAGGCTCTTCAGCCAGACGAGAACTGCGCTTGTCTGCTCTGACACGGATCGCTTTGAGGATGTTATGGAGGCTGCAGGGGAATCCGACCGGGTGATCACCTTCGGAACCCGTGAGGGAAGTGATGTATATGGATATGAGATACGGAAGGTCGGAACCGAGACCCATTTCCGGGTACGGTGCGACCGGTTTGATGAAGAATTCATTCTGACCGTTCCCGGTCTTTTCAATGTACAGAATGCACTGGCTGCCATTGCCGCAGCCAACATCTACGGAATTCCCGTGGAATACATCCGCTCCGGTCTCTACCGGGCACGGTCCAAGGGACGTATGGAGAGCTTTACCTCCGAAGACGGAAAGATCATCGCCATCGTGGATTATGCTCATAACAAGCTGTCCTTCGAGACCCTTTTCTCCTCCATGAAGGAGGAATATCCGGACCGGTCCATCGTGGCTGTCTTCGGATGTCCCGGCAAGAAGGCTCTGGTCCGGAGAAAGGATCTCGGAACCATAGCCGGACAGTATTGTAAGAAGGTATACCTCTGTGCGGAGGACCCCGGAGAGGAACCTGTGGAGGAGATCTCCAGGGACATCGCTCAGTACATCACCTGTCCCGTGGAAATGATCGAGGACCGGGGAGAAGCTATCCGGGCTGCCATCGCTGCTGCGGAGGAGCCGACACTCATTCTCATCACCGGAAAGGGCGATGAGACCCGGCAGAAATACGGGAATGTATATGTGGACTGCAAGTCGGATATCGAGCTGACAAAGGAAGCTCTGGGACTATGACGTCACATCGATGATCACAAATTCCGAATTCGTTCCGGTCTTGAATTTCAGCGCCCAGTCGGACAGGCCCGAGGTCACGATGAATGTCGTCTTATCCCTGGTCTCCATCCCATAGGTCTGATCATTGCTCCCCGTCAGGGCACCGATGATCTTCATGATGATCATCTGTCCTCCATGAGAATGCCCGGAGAGCACCAGATCCGCGCCGGCGGCCGCCTCAGCTTCATAATCATTGGGCTGATGATCCAGAACGATCGTATACTTGGACGGATCCAGAACAGACAGGATCTTCCCGATGGGAACACGATCCTTCACACTTTTATCCTGTCTTCCCACAATATAAAACTTATTGTCTATCAGCTGCACTTCATCCTGCAGGATCGTAACTCCTGCGGCGCGAAGTGCAGTTTCCAGTTCTGCCGAAGTAAAATTCCGATAGTCGAAATACCCCTTGTCATGATTTCCGTAGACAAAGAACACTCCGTATTTACTGCGGAATCCGGCCAGCGCCAGACAGCTGCGGAACATATCCTCCTTATCCGTATCATCGTCCACGAAATCCCCGGTGATCACCAGAAGATCCGGCTCACAGGCCTGAATCTCCTCCAGGTGCTTTGCAAAGCCCTCCCCGTCAAAGGTAACGCCGATATGTGCATCTGCGATCTGTGCGATCCGGAGCCGTTCCATCCCCAGATCCTTCTCCGCAGTCACCTGATAATCCTTCTCCCAGACATGATGGGCCAGGATCCAGCCGGTGGTGAAATAAGCCGCCTCGATACAGAGCACCAGGATCCCCACCAGATACGGCTGAAATCGCTTTGTGTCCGGCTGCTTCTCCTTCTTCCGAATGCGGCGGATCAGCTTCGCGATCAGCTCCGCTGCAAACCAGTAAACCGCCATATGCACCATCACGATCACTGCATTGACCAAGGACTGCATGCCAAACAGCGAAACGATCACAAAGCCCAGCAGCGGGATCGCAGCCAGCAGGCGGAGGCGAAGCTTACTGTCCCCTGCAAGCTTTTTCACTATTCCGAATTTCTGAAATCTGGTCCACAGGTAGATCAGCCCGGCGATCGCGCCGATGGCCATTCCTGCGAATACGATCATCCAACCCATACTATTCTCCTTAACGAATATCAGATTCTGTTTCTTCCTGTCTTACGACAGAGTGATTGTATCATTCCGACCATGAAACATCAAGTTCAGAATAGAGACGAACAGATACGATCACGCACAAAGAAGCACCGCATGGGTGCTTCTTCCTCCTTGCCTGCAGGCTGTATTTTATTCTTCGTCGTCCCAGTTATGGAATACGGCCTGAACATCATCATCTTCGTCCAGGAGATCAAGGATCCGGTTGATCTTCTTGATGTCTTCCTCGCTGGTTAAGGTCACATAGTTCTGGGGGATCATGGTCACCTCTGCGGATGCCATGGGAACGCCAGCCTGCTCCAGAGCCTCACGTACCGTGGAGAAGTCCTCCGGTGCGGTAATGATCTCATAGCTGTCTTCCTCCTCGGAGAAGTCCTCTGCTCCTGCATCAAGTGCCAGCATCATGAAATCATCCGCTGAGGTCTCATACTCTTCCTTTGCTACGATGATCTGTCCCTTCTCATCAAACATATAGGATACGCAGCCGGTGGTACCTACATTTCCGCCTCCCTTTGTAAATGCATTTCGTACGTTGGAAGCTGTACGGTTCTTGTTGTCGGTCAGGCAGTTAACAATGATGGCCGTACCGGAGGGGCCATAGCCCTCATAGGTGTTTGCCACATAATTCACGCTGTTTGCATCGCCTGCAGCCTTCTTGATTCCACGTTCGATGGTGTCATTCGGCATATTGTTTGCCTTCGCCTTTGCGATCACATCACGCAGCTTGGAGTTATTTGCCGGATCCGGCCCGCCTTCCTTAACCGCCACGGCGATCTCACGCCCGATGATGGTAAAGATCTTACCCTTTGCAGCGTCATTCTTCTCTTTCTTGTGCTTGATGTTCGCAAATTTGGAATGTCCTGACATGTTAGTACCTCTTTCTTTCTCTACTTTTCTTCATCACCTGAACCGCTGAGCGGCAGGATTTTCACACTTTGAATCACCTTATCCTGAATGCTGAGGGTCTGAAACAGATATCCTCCGTATTCGATTTCGATCTGCTCCCCGTCTCTCGGAAGATGTCCCAGCTGATACAGCAGAAATCCGTTCAGGGTTTCGATCTCCGTATCCGGAAGCTCCATATCCGGAAGGATCTCCTCCAGATCATTCAGGGAAATGAGTCCGTCCACCACATAGCCGGCATCTGCCGTTCTCCGGGCTTCCTCCTCCTCATCATCATGCTCGTCCTGAATGTTACCCACGATCTCCTCGATGATATCCTCCAATGTTACGATACCATCGGTCTGTCCGTATTCATCCACAACGATGGCGATATGTATCTTCTCCTTCTGCATCTTCCGAAGCAGCTTGGATATGTCATAGGCCGGGTGGATGAAGATCGGATCCTCCATCACGGTCTCACAGGGAGCCTCTCCCTGCCCGTCCAGAAATGCCGCCATCAGATCCTTCAGATGAAGCACTCCCAGAATATTGTCGATCTCATCCTCATATACCGGATATCGCGAATAGCTGCTCTCCAGCCCTCTGGTCAGAGCCTCCCGTATGGTAGTCCCCTTTTCCAGTGCAAAGATCCGGTTTCTTGCGGTCATGATATCATGGGCATCCTTATCGTCAAAGTCAAAGATATTGGAGATCATTTCCGCCTCTTCTTCATGAATGAAGCCCTGATCCTGTCCCTCTTCCACCATGGACAGTATTTCTTCCTCGACCTGTTCCTCGTCCTTCTTTCTAAACATATATCTCCTTTATGATCTAAGAATCCGGGGTCCGAAGCACCCCATCGGTCCGGGCTCAGGCGCCTGCCGCCGGCTCAGACATATACTACCGAAAGACATATACTATACGGAGATGTATACTACCTCAGATAGTTCACTTCTCCGATCACTTCTTCGTTCCGGATATAGATCCGGGGCACCCTGCGTGCCACATTACATACCAGCTCATAATTAAAGCTGTTTGCCGGAGCCGCAACCTCCTCCACGGAAATGCTGTTTTCTCCGTCCCTTCCGATCAGGGTCACCTCATCTCCGATCTCGGCGTCCGGGATTCCCGTCACATCCACCATGAGCTGGTCCATGCATACCCTTCCAAGGATCGGTGCATACTCACCGCGGATCAGCACCCGTCCGACCCCGGACTGTGCTCTGGGGTATCCGTCTGCATAGCCTGCGGATATGGTGGCCACCCGTGTTTCGCGTTCCGTCACATAGGTGTGACCGTAACTGATCCCGCATCCGGCAGGGAGGGTTTTCAGATGTGTGATGTGACTCAGCAGCTTCATGGCAGGCCTGATCACAACGGATCTGTCGACTTCCTCCGACGGATACAGACCATATATTACTATGCCCAGTCGCATCATGTCAAATCCTTTTGAATGAATCTCCATAGCGCCTGCGCTGTTATCGATGTGCCGGATTCCCGGATCGTATCCCTTCTTCTCCAGCCCATGAACAAACTCAGAGAATACCCGGTACTGTTCCATGGCGGATGTTTTATCAGCCTCATCCGCTTTTGCGTAATGGGTGAAGATCCCTTCCACAGAGAGTCCCGGCATTGAGAAGAGCTGTTCTGCCGCCTCGACTCCGGTCCGGTCTCCTGGAAATCCGATCCTGTGCATCCCGGAGTCCACCTTGATATGAACTCTTGCCTTCCGTCCCATTTTCTCTGCCAGCTTTGACAGAATACGGCATTTCTCCACATCATAAACCGCCTGTGTCACATCATAGCGGATCAGATCCTCATAATCCGTCTCATCGGTATATCCCAGGATCAGAAGCGGCTTCTTCACCCCATGCTCCCGAAGCTCCACTGCCTCATCGATCTCGGCCACTCCATAGTAATCTGCAAGATCATCCAGCTGGTCCGCAAGAACACAGGCTCCGTGTCCGTATGCATCCGCCTTGATCACCAGCAGAGTCTTCCGATCCGGCGGATTCAGTGCCTGTACGGTCTTGATATTCTCCCGGATCGCATCCAGATCCACCCTGGCCTCTATCTTGTGAAAAGCTTTTACCGGCTTCATTTTACTCTTTCTTCCTCCCGTCTCATATCCTCTCCGTTCTCTTCTCCGGATGCCTCCTCCGGATCCACCTCCGGCGGATCATCCGATCCATCCGGATCCAGCAGATCGTCCGGCTCCTCCGGATCCGGCGGAGCATCCGGTTCATTCGGATCCAGCGGATCATCCGGCTCCTCCAGATCCGGCTCCTCAAAGCCCGGCAGTTCCGAAACCGCCTTATCCGACAAGCCGCCCTGCTTCGCAGCACGAATCTCTCTCCGTTCTTCCTTTCTCTCGGATCGGGCATTTTTCTTCATGGCTTTGATCTTCCGCTTCCGTTCCGCCCGTCGTTCCACCCGCTCCCTGTACACATAGAGATACAGGAATTCATTCAGCATGGCCCCGAAGAAAATGATGTTGATGATCACGTACATCCAGATCAGTACCGTGACGATGGCTGTCAGGGATCCGTACATATAGGACTGGGACATGGCAAATTCGATATAGTAGGAAAAGCCCCATGAAACCAGCGACCATGCACCGGATGCAAAAAGAGCCCCGGGTGCCTGATAGCGGAACTGAAGCTTCCGGTTCGGCATCAGGGTATACATGCCCCACAGCATCAGAAAGATCAGAAGGAAGGAACCCACTCCCCGCAGATGAACCAGCAGTCCGGAGAGATCCCGGATCTCCTCATGCTTCTCCAGGAAGGAATAATAGATCTGACGTCCGAAGAGATTGGCCATGGTCAGAACCACCAGGACCAGAATGAAGACCAGTGTATAGATGGCGCTGATCCCCCGGATCACCAGATAATTTCTGGTTTCCCTGGAATGATAGATCTCATTCAGTCCGTTCCGGATTGCCATAACTCCCTTCGCCGCAGCCCAGAGCGCAACAACTATGGAAATGAATGTCACGGTGGGAGTTCCGTTGGAATAGATCTCTGAGATCACATCCCGGATATATCCTGACAGATCCTTTGGAAAAACCCGCACCAGCATATCCTCCAGCTGCTGCTCCGTGAAGGAAAACAACGGCATCAGAGAAAAAAGGATGTTCAGCAGCGGAAAAAAGGACAGAAAAATAAAGAATACGGATTGTCCCGCAAAGGCCGCGATGTGCTGATCGACGGAGTTTATCAGAAAATCTTTAATTCTGGCAAACCATTTTTTCACTGATCTCTCTCCAAAATAAAGCAAAAGAAAAAGCAGCGTAAACACTGCTTTTCTCATGAATCGTACCCACATATCCGAGATGCCGGCTCCCGCCCTTTGACTCCTAGCATATTGCCAGGTGGGTGTCCGCAAGTGATCTTCTGAAGTCCACTCAGAGGAGGCATGTCATCCAACCACAGATATAGGATTCCCGTAAAAGTAGATGTAGGTTCAAATATAAAACGGGAGTTATCGGACATCCCAGATATCTATGCACGATCCTGTTGTTTCCTTACAATCGTATTATACGTCAGCAGGTTAGAAAATGCAAGGAAAATGTCTGACAAAAGCAACAATACTTTCAAATATTCACGCATTTCTCCGTGAATCCCCAAATACCTACTCTCCGGGATGATTCAGATGCGCCACCGGAAGATAGACCGGCAGTCCATCCCGCCATTCAATTCCGGTTTCCCCGAGGATCAGAGGACGGATATAACGGATCATATCCTCTGTAACATCATTTCCCGCATCATTGATCCATTCCCTTGGAACACACTTTGCCTTGTTCGCAATATCCTGAAGGCTCGAATGACGGATCTCATACCGGTATGGCTGATCCGATGTCCGTTCCACTGTGGACATGAAGCCCGTTTCTCCCTCCAGAGCCTTTCGAACCGCATATTCTCCCAGCTCACAGGATTCCTTCAGATCCTGAGCGGAGGTTACATGTCCCGCACAGCGCTGCAATATGGAAAGCTCGATGGAACGAACCTTGGTCTTCAGCTCACGCTTCACCAGATTCTCCAGAACCTTCCCTACGCCGGACAGCTGCATATGGCCGAACTTGTCCGCCACGGCTTCCTTAGCACTGATATAGGTTCCGTGTTCGTCCCGGATTCCCTCGGAAACGGCAACCACAACATTTTTCGAACGCTTCAGTTCCTTCTGCACATCCTCCAGAAACTGAGATCTGTGGAAGGGAACCTCCGGCAGATAGATCAGCTGCGGTGTGATATTGTACTCATTTCTGGCCAGTGCCGCTGCGGCAGTCAGCCACCCCGAATCACGGCCCATGATCTCAACGATCGTTACGCAGGGGAGATCATAAATATATGTATCATGTGCCACCTCCAGCATGGAGGAAGCTATGTATTTCGCTGCGGATCCGTATCCCGGCGTATGATCCGTAAGAACCAGATCATTGTCAATGGTCTTCGGAACTCCGGCAAACCGGATCCCGGAATTTCGGGCCTCTGCCGCCATGGCCAGCTTCGTAATGGTATCCATGGAATCATTTCCGCCGATATAGAAGAAGGCTCCTATGTTCATCTTCTCCAGAATCCCGAAGATCCTGTCATAAATCTGCCGATCCTCTTCCGGCTTCGGCATCTTGAACCGGCAGGATCCCAGATACATGGCCGGCGTGTGTATCAGCCGTGTCAGAAAATCCGCATCCTGACCTGCGGGTTCGGAAAGCTCTATAAATCTTTCATCCAGCACTCCGCTGATCCCATGAACTGCTCCGTAGATCCGATCCACCGCATCGCTGTTCAGGCTCTCCCGGATCACGCCGGCCAGGGATGCATTGATCGCCGCCGTAGGTCCGCCGGATTGTGCTACCATGATGTTCTTCTTCATATGATCATTCTCCTGTCTTCTCAGAGGGGAGCTGTACGGTCCCATTTGCTGCAAATCCGGTTTCAGCGGTAATATCCTGTGATATACGCTGTACATTCTGTGTAGGCTGATAATTCTGGGTTCCGAAAAGATATCTCTGGAGCGCCGATACATTTCCGGACAGATCCTCCGGTGCGATACAGGAGCCCTTGGTATCAGATCCGTAGTACTGGAACTGGAACGGGAAGCCTACTGTCTCATCCAGCTTATAGCTCAGAACGTGGGATGCCAGCTTATACATCTCATCCTCGGAGATACTGGTGCTGATATACGGGAATATCTCATCAATGATCGTGTCGATGGTGGCAAGATCACTGTTCTTCAGCTTGGATATCATGGAAGAGATGACCTCTCTCTGCCGCTCCGTACGTGTGATATCGCCCTGATCCGTGCTTCGGATCCGGGAATAGGCTGTAGCCTGTGCTCCGTTCAGAGTAAGCATACCCGTTTCAAATACGCCCTCGGAATAGATTCCTGTGGCATGGATCTGCTCGGTCAGACATGCGTTCAGCATATCCAGCTCATTTTCCTCCACGCTGATCTCCACTCCGCCCAGTGCGTCGATGGCACGGGTCAGGCCTTCCCAGTTTACAGTCACATAGTCCGTAATGTTCAGATCCAGGTTATTGTTCAGTGCGCTGATGGCCATTTCCGGTCCGCCGTATGCATAAGCCGCATTGATCTTTGCGGTAAATGCGCCGTCCGGATCCGGGATCTCCAGCAGCGTATCACGATAAACCGAAGCAAGCTTGACTTCTCCGGAATCGTTGTTGATGCTGGCCACGATGATGGCATCACTCCGGTTTCCGGCACCAAGGCTTGAATCCCGGGCATCCACGCCAAAGAGAGCTATATTCGTATAGCCCTTCATTGCTTCCTCATCGATCCCTTCGTTAATGGACAGATCCTTTCCGGTGAGATCATGATAATCCAGCAGCTCGTATTTATTGTGGATATAGGATTTTACCAATGCAAGAACAAGGATTACGATTACGATCAGCTCGATGATCAGAGCGATTCCCCACTTGGCATTGGCGGACAGACCTCTCTTCTTCTTCCTCTGTTCGCTGTCACGATAGGACTCTTCATATCCGTATTCTTCATCATAACCATAGTCGTTTACATCGTCTATATATGACATATCATCTTCCTTTTCTTCTTCGGATCATACTCTTCAACTACAACTTCATGCATTACTATATGACAAAGTTAACATAATTGCAAGCAGAAGATGGTCTTTTATATTTCTTCCGCAGGTCCATGGTTCCGGAGGCATATCAATCGTTACTTCAGCTTCTCCGTGATCATTCTGTTTACGGTCGCGGGATCACATTTTCCTTTCATTTCCTTCATGACATAACCCACGATGGCTCCGATAGCCTTGCCCTTGCCGTTTTTCACGTCCTCTACCGCCTTCGGGTTTGCCTGGATCGCCCGGTCCACAACCTCGGCCATCACTCCGTCATCTGCCTTGGTGGACAGATTGTTGTCCTTCACATACTGCGCCGGACTGAGATCATCACTGAATACGGCCTTCTCGAAGACCTCCTTGGCAACCGCGCCGTTGATCTCCTTTGCATCAACCAGTGCGATCAGCTCCGCCAGATGCGCCGCGCTGAATCTCAGGGCGGAAGCATCGGTATTTGTCTCCTTCATGAGGCGCATGGTCTCCACCATCAGCCAGTTGGAGGCCTTCTTCGGATCTGCGCCTGCTGCAACGGCTCCTTCAAAAAGGTCCGCCAGCTTCTTTTCTCCGGTCAGCTGATCGATATCATAATCCGGCAGCTGATACTCTTCTCTGTAACGGGCGATCTTCTCAGCCCTCATTTCCGGCTGATGGCTGCGGATCTCTTCGATCCACTCCTCGGATACTGCTATGGGAACCAGATCCGGATCCGGGAAATACCGGTAATCCTGTGCATCCTCCTTGGAACGCATGGGGTAGGAATATCCCTTCTCGTCATCCCAGCGCCGGGTTTCCTGTACGACAGCTTCCCCGGATTCCAGCAGATCGATCTGACGGTTTACTTCATTTTCAATACAACGGCGGATGGCACGGAAGGAATTCAGGTTCTTGGACTCGGTACGGGTACCGAATTCCTCGCTGCCCTTCTCACGGATGGACAGATTCACGTCCGCACGCATGGATCCTTCGTTCAGCTTGCAGTCCGAAGCATCCAGATACTGGATGGTCTCGCGAAGCCCCTCCAGGTATGCGATCACCTCATCCGCAGAACGCATATCCGGCTCGGAAACGATCTCGATCAACGGTACGCCGGAACGGTTGAAATCCACATAGGTTTCATCCGTAAATGCATCATGAATCAGCTTTCCCGCATCCTCCTCCATGTGGATCTCATGGATCCTTACATGCTTCTCCTCTCCCTGTGCATCCTGAATGGCCACATAGCCGTTTCTGCAAATGGGATAATACAGCTGGGAGATCTGATAATTCTGCGGGTTATCCGGATAGAAATAATTCTTCCGGTCAA